>NZ_SRLW01000092.1:0-32273 GCF_006518215.1 Myxococcus sp. AB025B | reverse complement strand
GGAAGAAGTCCAGGCGCAAGAGCGACTCGCCGTCCACCCAGATGCCGTCCACCTTCACGCCCCAGTGGAGGTGGGGGCCGGTGACGCGGCCGGTGCTGCCCACCAGGCCCAGCTGCTGCCCCTGCTGGAGCTTGTCGCCCTGCTTCACCTGGATGCGCGACAGGTGGAAGTACGCGGTGAAGAGGTCTCCGCCGTGGTGCACCAGCACCGTCTTGCCGGCGGAGTAGTTGTCGCGCGCCATCACCACGGTGCCCTCGTTGCTGGCCAGCACGGGCGCGCCCGGGTCTCCGTCGATGTCCACGCCGAAGTGCTGGCTGGACAGCTTGCCGTTGAACGTGCGCCGGTCGCCGAAGGGCGCGGTGATGCGGTCCTGCCGGGGCCAGGCGAAGTTCTGGGCGAAGTGGGGCGCGCTGAACGGCTGCGAGAAGGCGGCGGCGAAGGCGCGTCGGTCCGCGGCCATGCGCGCCTTCACGGAGGCCGGCGGCGCCACGTACTTGCCCGACACCTTCAGCTCGCGCGAGGGGTAGCCCGGCTCGACGATGTCCAGCGTGCCCGTCAGCTCCAGCGGCGCGCCCTCGGCCGAGCCGGGGCCCACCACGCGCACGGGAGCGGCGCCCGGCGTCAGCTCCACCGGCAGGCCCGTCACCGCGAGGAAGCCGTCTCCCCACGCGAAGAAGCGCAGCGGACGTCCCGCGAGCGTGCCCGTGGGCATCCCCGCCATGCCCCGCACCGTCACGATGACGGGGTCTCCCGGACGCGCCGAGCCGGGCTGGAGCGACAGCAGCGGCTGGACCTGGGCCGTCGTCGACGCGGAGGAGGGGAGCGCCGCGGACGTGGGCGTCGGCTCGGAGGCCTGGGCCTTCGCACCGAGGGCGAGCAGCGCGAGCAGCAGGTGGGAGGGCGCGGAATGAAACCAGCGGGCGGGGTGCGGAGCCATGGGCGTTCTTTACACCACGGATGGCCGGACTCTTCCCAGGGTGAGAAATCCGCGCGTCGGATGCCTGCTTCGCTGCCCGGGAGCGCCCGGCGGGTCGCCTGCTGAACACTGCCTCGTCGGCTGCTCACCGGGCCAGCGGGACGCGCCTGGATTTGTCGGCACTTGAGCGGCGCAGGGGCGCGGAATCGCGGCCCGACGGGCTGGAGGGCAGGCAGCCGGCTGCGCGCCGTGGCGTCAAGCCGTACCGGCGCGCCCCCAGGCTTCCTAGCTTCTGCTCGGACCCAATTCCTTTTCGGAGATTCGCGGATGCCTCGTCCCTATAGCTTCGACCATTTCCAGGTTCCGAAGACGCTGCCGAAGCAGAGCCGCAGCCTGCGTCGACGGGACAAGGCGCACCTGGCGCAGTCCCGTGCGCAGCCAGAGGAACTGGCGGCGCGCGAGGGGGTGCACTACGGCAAGTCCTTCGCGGAGACGGAGGACCTCTACAACGCCCGGCAGATGGAGGCGCAGCTCCAGGAGCTGGCTCGCCTGGAGCCGGACGGGAAGTTCTCCCACGGCACCTCGGCGCCCGCGCAGCGCGCGACGAAGCGCGCCTCGCGTGAGAAGGCGCAGCAGCGCAAGGCCGCGGAGGAGCCCGTCATCCGGAGCACCACGCCCATCGGCGCGCTGCCGCCCACGCGCGAGCAGCCTCCTCGTGGCCGGCTCCCGGACCTGCTCGACGAGGCGGGCCGTCAGCTCCAGACGCTCAAGGGCGGACTGGGGGACGCGGCGAAGGCCGTGGCCCGCCTGGCGGCGCTGCCGCTGGAGGTGGTGCGGCTGGCGGCGCGGCGCCTCAATCCCCTCCACGGCTGAGCCCGCGCGCGTGGAGCTGACGCTCGTCTCGTACAACATCCACAGCGGCATCGGGACGGACGGCCGGTTCGACCTGGGCCGCGTGGGTGAGGTGCTCCGCGAGGTGGGCGCCGACATCGTCGCCCTGCAGGAGGTGGGCGACTTTCGCGCGCGCACCTCGCGGGAGGACCAGCCCGAGCACCTGGCGGACATGCTCGGCATGCACATGGCCTTCGGCCCCAACGTCGTGCGCAACGGCCGGCGCTACGGCAACGCCATCCTCACGCGGCTGCCCATCCTCCACTCGAAGAACTATGACCTGAGCGTGGGACGGCGCGAGCCCCGGGGCGCGCTGCGGTGCGACCTGGACCTGGGCGGAGGCCAGCAGCTCCACGTGTTCTCGCTCCACCTGGGCCTGCGGGTGTCGGAGCGGCGGCGGCAGGAGGCGCTGCTGCTCGGCTCGGACATCCTGCGGGACGCCGTGCGCAAGGACCCGGCGGTGGTGTGCGGGGACTTCAACTACTGGGGCAACGGCGCGGTGCCCTCGCTGGTGCGCAAGGCCATCCACGACGCCGCGCTGGAGCTGGGCACGCCCGCGCGCACCTATCCCACGCGCTGGCCCGTGCTGAGGTTGGACCGCATCTACGTGGACGCGGGCGTCCGGCCGCTTCGGATCTTTCCGCACCGCACCGAACTCAGCCGGGTGGCCTCGGACCACCTTCCCCTGGTGCTGCGCTTCCAGGCGCCCATCCTCTCCGAGAGCACGTCCGACTCTCCACCGGTGCAGCTCATCGGTTAGCGTGCGGGAGCCGGCGTCACGTTGAGTGGCTGACGCTTGTGAACGCCGGACAGAAACGCCTCGGGGAGGTTGTCCCAAAGGGCAGGGGTGCCTAGGTTGGCGCCACTTCTGTGAGGACGCGAGCGCCGGCCGGAGAGTGAATGCACGTGGGGAGCGAACAGACGGAGCGTGGGCTCACCGCGCTCGTCGGCCGCATGGCGGACAGCTTCAGTCGGCTGGTGACCCAGCACCTGCAGCTGGCGCGCCTGGAGCTCGAGGAGGACCTGAAGTCCGCGAGCATGAACGTGGCGATGATCGCCGCCTTCGTGCCCTTCATCCTGGTGGGCTATGCCTTCGCGTGCGCGGCGCTCGCGGCGGTGCTGGTCCCCTGGCTGGGGTGGGCGGGAGCGTTCGGCGTGGTGGCGCTGCTCAACCTGGTGGCGGGTGGGGGCGGCGTGGCCTGGGCGCTGCACAAGCTGAAGTCACGACGGATGATGGAGGACACCACGGACGAGCTGTCGCGCAGCATGGCGGCGCTCACCGCGCCGGCCCCCGTGCCCCTGGGCAACGCGCTCCAGGGCGGGGACGGTCAACGCTTCAAGGAGCCCCCGCATGGGCGCTAGCAATGGACATCCCAAGCCGATGGGGCCTCGCACGAGCGCGATGCTCCGTCAGGACATCGAGCGGACGCGCGCGGAGCTGGCCATGTCGGTGAGCGCGCTGCGCGAGGAGGTGGCGGTCGCCGCCGACTGGCGCGAGTGGGTGCGCCGTCATCCCTACGCGTGCGTGGGGGCGGCGTTCGCGGTGGGGATGTTGCTGGGTTCGCGTCGCTGAAGGCGCGCGTGGGCCCCCAGGACTTTCGCAGTTCCACTTTTCGAATCGAGGAGAGCACGTTCATGGACATGAATCCGCAGCAGGTGGCCGACCGGGCCCGGCAGCTCCAGGACCAGGTGTTGCCGCAGCTCGACGAGGCCCGGCAGAACCTGGTGGACATGAACCACCGCGTGGTGAGCTTCATCCGCGCCAACCCCGGCACGTGTCTGTTGGGCGCGGTGGCCGTGGGCTTCCTGGTCGGCCGCATCGCTTCCCGCCGCTGAAGCCGTCCTGGGACGGCAGACGAGAGAGGACACTCATGACGAACTATCCAGGGGCTTCAGGCAATGGCAACCCTTCGTCGCGGCCCTCGGGCACGGACGCGGGGTTCGGCCAGCGGGTGGACCAGATTGGCTCGGAGGCGCAGCAGCTCTGGAGTGATGCCAGGGGCGCTGTCGATGACCTGGGCCAGTCGTTGGACCTGCGCGGGCGCGTTGAGCGCAACCCGTACGGGATGATCGCCGCCGCGCTGGGCGTGGGCTACGTGCTGGGCGGGGGTCTGTTCACGCCGCTGACGGCGCGCATGCTCCGGTTGGGCGTGCGGCTGGCGGCGCTGCCCTTCGTGAAGGACGAGCTCTTGGGCATGGCCGAGACGGCGTTCCAGGGCTACCAGGCGGGTCGCGGCGCGGTGAGCTCCGCCGTGTCGCGGGAGCCCGGCGCCGCGTCCGCGGATGCGTCGGTTGCGGGCACGCCCCGTCCTCCGTCCTACTAGGGTTGTCTTCGTTCCCCCGCCGTTTCACCTTCCATTGGAGTCGCGCATGAACCTGAACGCCCTGAAGAAGATGGACAAGGACGACCTGCTCAACCTCATCGGCCTGGAGAGCCGTCGCAGCGCGGCGGAGGACGTGCTGCCGGTGATCGGCGCCTTCGCGGCCGGCCTGCTGGTGGGCGCGGGCCTGGGGCTGTTGCTGGCTCCCAAGCCGGGCACCCAGCTGCGGGACGACCTGCGCCAGAAGCTGCAGACCGGCCAGGAGTACCTGACCAACCAGCTGAACCGCGGCGAGAGCGCCCCGGCGCAGGGCACGCAGTCGCCCGTGTCTCGCACGGCGTGAGCCCGTGTCCCGTGGCTTCGCGCCACGTGGACGGTGTGCTCGACGTGAGGGCCCTCATCCGCGAAGGCGGGTGGGGGCCTTCGTCGTTGCAGGGCGGCGGCCGAGCGACGGCGGGGCGGGCGCGAAGCGGGTGTAGACTCCGCCCTCGTGAGTGACCTGGCAAAGGGTGATGGGGCGGTGGGACCGGAGGCGGCGCTGGCGCGGCTGCGCGCGTTGGAGACGCTCGAGTCCGGATACGAAGCGTGGCTGGAGCTGAAGCTGGAGCACGCCGCGTCCATCGCGCGGTTCCGTGAGGAGCGCGAGCGGCTGACGCAACAAGGCTCGTTCCTCCTGGGCGCGGTGCGCGCCGCGGGGCTCGAACCCTCGGCCTCGTCGGAGCCGGGACTCGCGCCCGCGTCCGCGGGGGACTTCCTGCGCGACGCGGAGGAGAAGCTCGCGAGGACGCGCGAGGCCCTGTCCGCACGCGAGGCAGAGACGGAGGCGGGCTATGCGTCCGCCTTCGCGGAGATCCGCGCGACGCTGAAGGACCGGGCCTTGCGTCACCTGTCGGTCCATCGCCCGCGGCTGACGTTGCTCCTGCGTCGCGTGGGCGCGGAGCGCTCCATCCTCCACCTGGAGCGCGTGTCCGGCGACACACCCGTGCTGCTGTGCATGCTCTTCACCGGCCGGATTCCGTCGCGGTACGGCTTCCTGCTCGACGACTCGACGGAGGACGTGGCGCTGCCGCCCGCGCCGCTCTATCCCGAGGAGGGCGTGGCCCCGGGCGACGTGCGGCCCGACGCGGCGGCCCTGGTGTCACGGGTCCGCGCGGGCGAGGAGGTCCTCCCGCTCAAGGGGATGCTGCCGCTGTCCATCCCCCGACCCGGTGGGGACGAGGACTTCTTCCGGCTCCTCCAGCGGGGCGCGGTGCTGGAGGTCGAGGTGGCGGACGGCGCGAGCTTCCGCAACGTGCTCTCGCGAGAGGAGTCGGAGCGCTTCGCCGGCCACCTGCTGCGCCTCAAGCTGTCGGGGCGCATCGAGCTGGACATCGAAGCGGGCTGAAGCGTGTTCAGTTCGTCCGGATGACGCCCACGTCGGCGGTGCCCGCGAGCAGGGCGCTGCCGATGAACAGGTTGTCGGACTCGGCGCCGCCCAGGCGCACGGCCTGGAAGATGACCAGGTACGTCTTGTTGGACTGCGGGAAGGCCGAGCCCGGAATCGTCACCTGGGCCTCGCGGTACGAGCCCGGCACCGCGACCAGCTGGAGGAACTCCACCGGCGTGGTGGGCACGTTGGAGTACGTGGGCTCGCCCTTGGAGCCGTCCGAGCCCAGGGGCACCACGGTGACGAAGCCCAGCGTGCGCTCCTTGCCGCCCGAGACGGCGGCGCGCTCGAAGCTGAGCGCCGTGCCGGACGTGTGGCGCACGAAGCCCTCGGGCGGATGGAACCGGGTGATGGCCTCCTGCACGGGCGCGTCGTCCACCTGGCCCACGTAGCGCGTGCCGTTGCGCGCGGCGATGAACTGGTAGGTGGCGCCGGAGGCGTACGTCAGCCCCGAGTCACTCCCGCCCACGTTGGTGCGGCTGTAGCTGCCCGCGCCGTCCTCGTTCAGCACCGTCGCCTGCCCACCCTGGGGCTGGAGCGTCGCGGTGGCGCCCGTCACGCCCGAGGGCTGCGAGTTCTCTCCGGAGCGCGTGCCGAAGAACACGAGCGCGGCCGTCTGGGCCGGAATCACGATGTTGTCGCCCCCATCCGGGACGAAGACCCCTCCGTCGACGCCGGCGAGCGCCAGGGCCGAGACCTCCACCTCGGGCGTGGCCAGCAGGGTGCCCACCATGACGTGCTCGGCGGTGAGCTGGGCCCCCGTCTTCTCCAGGTCGCACGCCAGGGGAGCGAGGAAGAGGGCGGTGACGGCGGCGGACATGAGGATGCGTTTCATCAGGAGTCTTCCTGGGGTGTGTGACGGGGGCGGCGAGCATAGCAGGGGCTCGTGACAGTCCCCTCGCGCCGGGGAATCTCGGGGTATCCTCCCGCGCACCCGTGCAAGCACACCGCGTCCACTTCGCGAGCTGGCGTTTCTTCAAGCGGCTCGGCTTCTCACTGGCGATGGCCGTCTTCTTCGGCTGCGTGCTGGGCATCCTCGTGTATCTGCGAGCGCCCCAGCCGGCGGCGCCGCGCGAGGACTCGCCCGCGTGGGTGCCCTCGGGCGCGGTGGAGGCGGCGCAGGGCTGGCTGGAGGGGCTGGAGCGCCGCACCTACGACTGGCGCGTGCTGGAGCTCGGCGCGCGCTCGGAGCGGCCGGACGAGGCCGTGGTGGTGGCCATCGACGACGAGACGCTCGCCGAGGCCCGTCAGGACGACCGCCCCGGGGTCGCCACGCAGCCCTGGCCCCGGCAGCTCGTCGGCGCCATGGCCCACCGGCTGGTGGAGGAGGGGGCCCTGCTGGTGCTGTTGGACCTGCCCTTCCCGGAGCTGAGTCCCAACGCCTGCGTCAACCCGAAGCTGTCGCTCGGCGCCACGTCGAGCGATGACGCGTCCTTCCGCGAGTTCCTCGAGCGTGACCCGGGCAAGGCGCTGCTGTCGTTCTCGTGGGAGAGCCAGGGCGCGCGCGTGCTGCCGCCGGCCAGCCGCCTGTGGCCGTACCGGGTGAAGGTGGGCACGTTCCCCGACATCAGTGAGGCACGCGAGCGGACGCAGACGGTGCTCGCGGTGCAGCGGCCCGCCTTCGTCATCCCCGCGGGCAACCAGGTGGAGGTCTGGGGCGGCGCCACGGACGAGGCGGACGCGAAGTCGCTGGGCGCGCGGCTGGGCGCCCCGGGAGCGGTCATCGCCGAGCGGCGCGCGTCGGACGACACGTTCCGCGTGGGCCCCACGGACCTGTTCGTCTCGTTGGCGGAAGTCCAGGTCGAGGGGCTGGACACGTCGAAGCTCCTGGAGGTGCGTCAGCTCCAGCACCCGGTGGCGCCACTGTTGGGTGGAGGTGCGGGGTACGGCGCTGTCACGCTGACGGCGGACCCGGATGGCGTGGTGCGCGGCATCCCGCACCTGGTGGCCTACACGGCGAGGGGTGGTCGCCACGTGCTGCCCTCGCTGCCGCTCGCCGCCGCGATGCGCCTGGCCGGCACGCGCACGCTCCGCTACGCGAACGGGCGGCTGCACGTGGGGGACGAGTACTCGGTGCCCATGGATGACTCGGGTTTCAGCCTGATGCGCTGGGATGCGCCGACGGCGGGGCGGGGCTCACGCGGCTCGTTGTCCCGCTCCATCCGCGCGTGGAACGTGCTGCTCAACGTGTTCGACGTCGCGGACGAGCGCCCCGCGCGGTTCGATAACGATTTGGAGGGGCGCACCGTCGTCCTCACGCGGACGGCGGGCGAGTCCGGGCACATGCGGGCCACGCCCATCGGTCCGGAGACGCCCGGTGGCGCCATCCTGGGACAGGCGCTGGCGAACATCCTGCGCTCCGAGGGCATCTCCCGCGCCCGGGCGGACCACGACCTGGCGCTCACCATGGGGCTGGCCTTCCTGGGGGCCTTCCTCGCGCTGTCGCTGAGCTTCCTGCTGCGCTCCCTGCGGGGCGCGCTGCTCTACGTGAGCGGACTGGCGCTCGCGGGGGCGGGCTACACGGCGGCGGCCAGCTACGTGTTCATCGAGCAGCGGCTGTGGGTGGCCATGGCGGGGCCGCTGCTGGCCATGGTGGGCGCGTTCGCCGTCACCACCGTCTACGCCTTCCGCAACGAGCAGCAGATCCGCGACTTCGTGCAGGCGGCGCTTGGCCGGTACGTGAGCCCGGAGGTGGCGCGGCTGGTGACGCGCGACCTGAGCCTGATGCGTCCGGAGCGCCGGCGGATGTCGGTGTACATCTGCGACATCGAGGGCTTCACGCGGCTGTCGGAGGGCATGACGCCCGAGCAGCTGGTGGGGCTCTTCAACGAGTACCTGCTGGAGATGGCGGCGGTGGTGCGCTCCACGGCGGGGCAGATGGACAAGTACATCGGCGACTCGGTGATGGCGTTCTGGGGCGCGCCGGTGCGCACCGAGCGCCATGCGCACCTGGCCTGTGAGGCCGCGCTGAAGATGCGCGAGGTGCTCGCGGCGCGGCAGGACGCCTGGGAGAAGAAGTACGGGCGCCGCCTGAGCTTCCGCGCCGGCGTTGACACGGGCGAAGTCGTGGTGGGCGACATGGGCAGCGAGCTGAAGTCCAACTACACCGTGCTGGGTGACGCGGTGGGCCTGGCCGCGCGGCTGGAGTCGCTCAACAAGGTGTACGGCACCTACGTGCTCGTGGGTGATGGCACGGTGACACTCGCGGGGGACAACTACGTGTTCCGCGTGGTGGACCGGGTGCGCCTCAAGGGCCGCGCGGAGCCGCTGCGCGTGCACGAGCTGGTGGGGCGCAAGGGTGAAATCACCACGCCCCAGCAGGAGCAGCTCGCCGTCTACGAGCGCGCGCTGACGGCCTACCACCAGCGCCGCTTCCCGGAGGCGCATGCGCTGTTCGAGCGCTCCGCCACCGACTTCAAGGACTCCGTCTCCGCCGTGTACGCGGCCCGCTGCGCGCGCTTCCTCGTCACGCCGCCGCCCGCGGAGTGGGACGGCGTGCACGGCCTGGAGGAAGGGGACGCGCCGGCCATCGCCGCCTGAGTCCGCGCGGGCCGCTCAGCCGTCGTCTGGCGCCGGCGTGTCCGGTTGCCCGAACAGCTCCACGATGGGCGCGTCCTTCGCGATGTGCTCGCTCACCACGCGGCGCATCTTCTCGGGCGTCATCTCGGAGTAGTACACCTCTCCGTCCCACCCCATGAGCTGGTAGTCCTCGGGAGACAGCGGGTCCCTGCGTCGGCCGGTGTCCTCGCGGACCACCACGTTGGGCCCCATGTGGCAGAAGCCGTAGCAGCCGCCCCGGTACAGCTCGCAGCGTGGCACCAGTCCCTGGGCGCCCAGCTCCGTGCGGGCCGTCGCGTACACGTCATCCGCGCCGCCGGCCTTGCAGGTCGACCCCTTGCACACCGACAAGCGGTAGCGCTTCATCGCCAACACAGCACCCACCCTACGCAGGCCCCACGTCGGGCGATAGCCACGAGCCCCCGCCTCTGTGCGCCTGAACGCACTCCACGCCGCCCCACGGGACGGCCGCCCGGACGCCAGACGCCAGGTCCACTGAAGAGCTGCAACGTCATCACCCGCGCCCCGAAATGACACCGGCCCGCCTGCCGCTCGAGGAGCGGGAGGCGGGCCGTGCTTGCTACCAGTCCCTACGCGCGGGACGTCTGGATGGATCTACTTCAGGAACTTCGTCACCTGGATGGGACCCTGCTGCGTCACCACCGTCTGCCCGTGCGCCACCGCGCCCTTGCCGTGCGGCGCGTGGTGGTCATGCCCCGCGCCCAGGTGGTGCGGCGTCTTGAGCTGCACCAGGCCCTCGCCGATGCGCGTGTGGGCCTCCTTGTGCACGTGGTGCGGCTCCTCGGAGCCGTCGCGCTTGTTCCACGGGTCCGAGGGGTGCGACACCGCCGGGCCCTTCAAGAGCTTCGGGATGTCGTAGACGAAGTTCTGCCGCGTGTACTCGGAGGGCGTGTGCATGTACGTGTCCATGCGGATGGCGTCCTTCGGGCACGCGTCCACGCACAGGCCACACACGATGCAGCGCAGCTCGTCGATGACGAACTGGGTCGGGTACTTCTCGATGACGCGCGACTCGCCGTCCGCGTCCGACTCCTCGTACTCGCCCGCCTCGATGTAGATGCACTGCGCCGGGCAGATGGTCGCGCACATGTAGCAGGCCACGCAGCGCGGCTTGCCGTCCTCGCGCGGAACCAGCCGGTGCAGACCGCGGTAGCCCTCCGGGTAGATGGGCTTCTCCTCGGGGTACTCGACCGTCGTCATCAGGCTGGTGCCCGTGCGGTCCTGCACCTGCGTGTTCGTGTCACGCGTGCCGAAGAGATTGCGGAAGAAGTGCTTCGTGGTGATGGCCAACCCGTGCAGCAGCCCCGGGATGTACATCCGCTCGCGGATGTCCGTCCGGGGGTCCTGGGTGACCTTCGTAACCTTGATGGCCATGATGGTGTCTACCTTGGTCGGGCCGGGAGCTAGTGCGAGGACGCCGCGCTGGCGTGGGACGGCAGCCCATGCGCGTCGTGCCCGTGGTCATGGCCGTGGGCGCCGTGCGCTCCGTGCGCACCACCCTCCGCCGCGTCTGCCTTCTTCGTCATCGTCAGCACCACGAACACGCCAATCTCCAGCATGCCGAAGATGGCCAGCGCCCGCAGGGACGGATCCCACAGCACCAGCGCGCCCGTGATGAACACGTTGGCCAGCGCCAGCGGCAGGAGGATCTTCCAGCCCAGCGTCTGGATCTGGTCGTAGCGGAAGCGGGGGAACGTCCAGCGGATGACCAGCTGGATCCAGATGAGGAAGACCACCTTCACCCAGAACACCGTGCCCAGGATGGTGCCGTACAGCCACCCGTGCTCCTGCATCAGCGGCTGGCTCGCCAGCCACTCGTTGCCGAAGGGCAGGTGGTGGCCGCCGAAGAACAGCGCCGTCGTCACGCCGGCCAGCACCACGACCTCCACGAACTCGGAGATCATGAACAGGCCGAACTTCATGCCGGAGTACTCCACGAAGTAGCCGATGATCTCCGACTCGCCTTCCGGCACGTCGAACGGGGCGCGCTTGGTCTCCGCGAAGGACGCGGCGAAGAAGCCGATGAACCCGATGGGCTGCAGCAGGAAGCCCCACGCCGGCAGGCCCAGGTCGAACCCGCCCTCGGTGCGCCACAGGTACTGTGCCTGGCCCGTGGCCTGCGCGCCGTCCAGCCCCAGCGTGCCGACGAGCGTCGGCAGCTGCAGCGAGGAGAACGCCATGAACAGGCCGACCAGCGACAGGCCCAGGGCGACTTCGTAGGAGATCATCTGCGAGGAGGCGCGGACGCCGCCCAGGAGCGCGAACTTGTTGTTGGAGGCCCAGCCGGCGAGCGCCGTGCCATAGACGGCCAGCGACGCGATGGCCAGCAGGTACAGGACGCCGAAGTCCGGCGTCGCCACCACCATGTCCACGTTGTGGCCGAACACATTGACGGAGGGGCCCGCGGGCACCACCGCGAACAGCGCGAACACCGGCGCGAACGCGAGGATGGGGCCCAGCTTGAACATGAACGTGTTCGCCGTGCCCGGGATGAAGTCCTCCTTGGTCAGCATCTTCAGCACGTCCGTGAGGATGTGCGGGAGGCCCGCCAGGGAGCGGTTGCGGATGCCGGGCAGGTTGATGCGCGCGCGGTTGGGGCCCACGCGGTCCTGCATGAGCGCGCTCCACTTGCGCTCGGCGATGGTGAGCAGCGTCGCGATGATCATCACGAAGACGAGCATCAGGAACAGGATGTTCGACAGGCGGCTGGCGCCCGCGAACCAGTGCTTCTCGGCCAGGCCGCCGACCACGTAGGCCGCCGCCGAGACTCCCGCGAGCATCGCGACGATGAAGCCCATCGCGAAGAGGACAGTCAGAACGCGCTTCATCGCTAGATACCCCTCACCCGGGGAGCACCGAACTCACGGTAGCCCGGAGGACGCCCGTCGGCGCCCGTCGGCAGCGGATTGATACCCGGCTTCTCCCGGTCCGGCGGAGACGCCTTGTCCCAGTTGACCTCCGCGAACTCGGCCACCTTGCCGGACAGCTCGCGCCACACGTCCCGCGCGCTGCTCCAGGTCGGCGCCTCGCCGCCCAGCTCGCGCGTCAGCTCCGCGGCCCACTTCCAGCCGGGGATGACGTCGCCCTTGGGCGGGTACGCCTTGCGGAAGCGCTGGGTCATCCCGTCCATCTGCGTGAACGAGCCCTCGTCCTCCACGTGGATGGACGCGGGCAGGAGCACCGTGGCCTGCGCCGTGATGGGCGACTCGTTCTTCTCCTGGACCACGAAGACGTCCAGCGAGGCCGCCGCGCTGGCGAAGGCCTCCACGTCACCCGGCACCTCGGTGCCGATGGCGTACAGCCCCTTCACCTGGCCCTTGGAGAGCGCCTGGGTGAGCGCCTCGTAGGTCTCCACCTTCAGGCCCAGGCCCTTGGCGATCCACTCCAGGCCCTTGCGGTTGGGGTTCTTGTCCGCCGTCTTCAGGAAGTGGTCCGCCTTGCCCGCCGGACGACCGCCCACGTAGACGGTGGTCAGGCCCAGGGTCGCCTTGGCGAACGTGAGGCCCGCCAGGAGCTCCTCGTTGGAGGACACCGGCGAGGCGAGCACCGCGAGCTTGCCCGAGCCCACCAGCGGCTTGAGCGCCTTGGCGGCGGCCTGCGCGGCCTCCTTGCGCGTCACCACCGGCACGGCCTCGGAGCCGGACTGGCCCGTGGCGCGGCCCACCCTCGCCTGGAGCACGCGGCCCAGGTTGAAGGACTTGTACATGAGCCGGCCCTGGTCACACATCCAGCTCTTGTTGATCTCCTCGTTCTCACGGGGACGGATGCGGTAGGTGTCCTGCGACATCCAGTCCACGTACGTGTTGCAGCCCTTCGCGCAACCCGTGCAGATGGACGGCGTGGCGGACAGGAACCACGCGCGCGCCTTGAAGCGGAAGTCGCGGCTGAGCAGCGCGCCCACCGGGCAGACGTCCACGGTGTTCATCGAGTAGTCGCTGTCGAGCTCGTTGCCCGGGAACACGTCGATGCGCTCGTGGCTGCCGCGGCCGAACACGCCCAGCTGCGGCTCCTTGGCGATCTCGTTCATCACGCGCACGCAGCGGGTGCACATGATGCAGCGCTCCTGGTCCAGCACCACGCGGGGCCCCAGGACCTTGCGCTTGTTCTTCAGCGTCTTGCCGCCCTCGAGCCGCGAGGGGCGGTAGTCGTACTTCATGTAGTAGTCCTGCAGCTTGCACTCACCGGCCTGGTCGCAGATGGAGCAGTCGACCGGGTGGTTGAGCAGCAGGAACTCCATCACCGCGCGCTGCTGCTCCTTCACCTTGGGCGTCGTCGTCTTGACGGCCACGCCCTCGGCCAGCGGCGTCTGGCACGCGGGCACGAGCTTGGGCGCGTTGGACGCCTCGATGAGGCAGATGCGGCAGTTGGCCGCGATGGAGAGGCGCGGGTGGTAGCAGTAGTAGGGGATGTCCGAGCCGACCGTCTTGGCCGCCTCGATCATGTTCGTCCCCGGCTTCACCACGACTTCCTTGCCGTCGATGGTGCAGGTGACGAAGCCCGGGTTCTTCGGCGCGGGCTTGGGCGGCGGGCCCGGGGGCGCGGCGGCCTTGGGCGGCGGCGTGACGCTGCTGGCCGCCGCGGGGGGCGTGTCCAGCTTCGGACCGGCCGGAGGGTTGGAGGGCTCGGGACCGATCTTCGCCGCGGGGGTGTCCGTGGGCGCGCCCTTGGGGGGCGGCTGCGCGTCACCGGTCGGCTTCTTCGTGTCGTTGTCGCTCACTGCTCGACCTCGCCGCCAATCATGTTGATGGTGTCAAACGTGGGGATGAGGTCCGCCAGCATCTTCCCCTCGATGATGTGGGGCACCGCCGCGAGCACCGGGAAGCCCGGCGCGCGCACGTGCACCTTGTACGGGCGACCGCGCCCGTCGCTCACCAGGTACCAGCCCAGCTCGCCGTTCGAGGCCTCCGTCGCGTCATAGGCCTCGCCGGGGGGCACCTGGATGCCCTCCATGACGAGCTTGAAGTGCGCCATCACGCCCTCGATGGTTCCGTACACCTCGGGCTTGGGCGGCAGCGCGATGCGCCAGTCATCCACGATGATGGGACCCGCCGGGATGGTGTCGAGCGCCTGGCGCAGGATGCGGATGGACTGACGCATCTCCTCCATGCGGACGAGGTAGCGGTCGTAGTTGTCGCCGTGCTCGCCCACCGGGATGTCGAAGTCGAAGCGGTCGTAGACCCAGTACGGCTTCGCCTTGCGCAGGTCGTGGTCCACGCCGCAGGCGCGCAGGGCGGGGCCCGTCCAGCCGTAGTCGATGGCGTCGTCGGCGCTGATGATGCCGGTGCCCTTGGTGCGGTCGACGAAGATGCGGTTGCGCGTGAGCAGCCCGTCCATCTCCACCAAGAGCTCCTCCGTGCGGGTGAGCGTCTTGCGGACCTTGTCCGCCCAGCCGTCCGGCAGGTCGCGGTTGATGCCACCCACGCGACCGAAGCTGGTGGTGAGGCGCGCGCCGGTCAGCTCCGTGACGCGGTCCTGGATGAGCTCGCGGGCCTCCATGCCGTAGAGGAACGGCGCGAAGCCGCCCATCTCCAGGCCGGTGGCGCCCACGCACGTCAGGTGGTCCGTCAGCCGGTGCAGCTCGCTGCCGATGACGCGGATGTACTGGGCGCGCTCCGGAATCTCCAGGCCGATGAGCTTCTCGACGGCGTTGAGGAACCCGAAGTTGTTCATCATCGCGGACAGGTAGTTGAGCCGGTCCGTGTACGGCAGGCACTGCGTCCAGGTGACGTTCTCGCAGCTCTTCTGGAAGCCGCGGTGGAGGAAGCCGATCTCCGGGTCGATCTTGACGATGGTCTCGCCGTCCAGCTCCACCTTCAGCCGCACGGTGCCGTGCGTGGCGGGGTGGGACGGGCCCATGTTGATGACCATGTGCTTGGCCTGGAGGTGCGCCTCCAGCTCCGAGCCCTCGGGCGGCAGCGAGCCGTCCGTGTCCGGATTGTGGCCCTTCACTTCAAAGTTGTGGCTGTCGGCCATGGTGTCGTCCTCAGGAGTGCCCGCTGGTGCCGGGACCGCGGAAGATGTCCTTGATGGGGCGCTCCGGGATGAGCGGCTGGCGATCTCGCAGCGCGTAGTCCTTGCGCAGCGGGTGGCCCTGGAACTCCTCGTACAGGAGGATGCGGCGCAGGTCCGGGTGCCCGTCGAAGCGGATGCCGTAGAAGTCCCAGACCAGGCGCTCCCACCAGTTGGCGCCGCGGTAGAGCGGGACCAGCGAGGGAATCACGGCCTGGTGCTCGCTCACGCGCACCTTGAGCCGCACGTGCTCGTGACGCTTGAGGGAGTAGAGGAAGTAGACGACCTCGAAGCGCGGGTCGTTCTCCGCCAGGTGCAACCGGTCCACGGCGTCGACGGAGCCGAACAGCTTGAACTGCAGCTCCTCGTCGTTCTTCAGGAACGCGGCGACCTTCGGCAGTGAGTCGGCATGGATCACGGCCCAGGCGCCACCGGCCCGGTCCACGTAGCGCTCCACCACCGCCTCGGGGAAGTGGGCGGAGACCCTGTCCAACGCGAAAGTGCTCAAGGGGGACCCAATGACTGAGGGAGAAGAATCCGCGGCTTTATAAGGAGCCCAGAAGGGGGGCGTCAACGTAAACCCTCAACCATGTAGGCCACTTAGGAAGCCCAGAAGCCAGCGTTGCGCACGTGGCGTCCGGGGAGGCCCACGGATCGTCCGCCGGGACGGAAATCAGGCCGCCGAGCCCGGTCCCCGGGCCAGCGAGGGGCCCGCCGCCAGGGGGACGAAGGTGGCCACCGGCTGGCTCTTGCCGGCCACCAGGGCCTGTCCCACCGGCTCCCAGCCGAACCGGGCTCCCGCCTGCTCCCGGGTCGCCTGGGACACGAGGACGGGCACCCCGGCCTTCTTGGTGAGCCCCTCGATGCGGCTGGCCAGGTTCACCGTGTCGCCGATGGCGGTGTAGTCCAGGCGCCGGGCCGTGGAGCCGATGTTCCCCAGCACCACGGGGCCCGTGTGGATGCCCACCCCCATGCGCAGGGCCGGGACGCCCTGGAGCGCCCGCTCGGCGTTGAACCCCTCCAGCTCGCTCACCATGTCCAGCGCGCACCGCACCGCCCGGGAGGCGTGCTCCGCGTCGGCCAGGGGCGCGCCGAAGTACACCATGAGTGCGTCCCCGATGAACTTGTCCAGCGTTCCGCCGTGGCGGAACACCACCTCCACCATGCGGCCATAGTAGGCGTTGAGGAGCTTCACCACTTCGCCCGGGGGCAGGTGCTCGCTCATGGCGGTGAAGTCGCGGATGTCGGCGAAGAGGACGGTGACCTCGCGCAGCTCGGGCTCGGGGGAGGCGAGGCGCTGGAGGCGCTCGGCGACGGCGGGGGCGAAGTAGCGGCCCAGGCGGGCGCGCTTGAGCTCCTCCTCGGAGACGGCGGCGGACAGGGCGCGGATGCGGTTGAGCAGGTGGCGTGCGCCGGCGGCGGCCACGGCGAGCATGACGACGGCGGCCAGCTGCGCGCCCATGCCGATGCCGGCCTGATGCTGGAGGGCCGTCTCTGCGACGGCGGCGAAGGCGGTGACGACCAGCGTCACCGTATTGCGCAGGGACAGGGCGGCCAGCAGCACCAGCACCGCGTAGATGCCGAGCGTGAAGCCCGCGACGCCTCCGGGGGAGGGAGACACGGGGATGGCGTGGCTCTGGAGCCAGTACACCGCGGGCACGTCGATGAAGGCCACGGACAGGCCCGCCCAGCGCACGGCCCGGGGCGAGCGGGCCACGGCGACGAGCACGCCCGCGGTGCACAGCCAGTACACGCTCAGGGGGGCCAGGTACTCGGCCCAGTCGGCCTTGCCCACGAAGAGGCCCAGCGTGGCGGAGATGCCGAACATCACGGTGATGGCGACGAAGCGGATCCACGCGAGCTGGCGCGCGTTGCGGTGGCGCTCGCCGTCGAGGGCGCGGTTCACCGAGTCCTCGATGCCTTCTGGCGCGTTGGGCCTCAGGGCGACCCCCATCCGCGAGCACGGGGCCTTCCGGGCCAGGAAGGTGCCGTGGCTCGCGAGCCTCTCTCATTGCGGTATACACGCCCTGCATGGTCGAGTCCTCTTCCTCGCACCCCCTCCGCCCGCTCGTCTGGCGCCTCGCCCTGGGCTTGGGGCTGGGACTCGCGCTGTTCGCCGGGGAGACCTGGTGGCTCCTGCGCTCCGGCCTCGTGGGCGTGGACATCCCGGTGGATGGTCCCTATGCGGCGCTGTCGGCGGCGGTGCGCCCCGTGCTCCCGGGGCTCCTGGCGCGCGTGGCGGCCGTCTACGTCGTGGCGGGCATGGGCCTCGCGGCGGTGGCCTGGGCGCTCGCGCGCGTCTGGGGCCGGGGTGGCGTCCTAGCCACGCTGGCGGGGTGGCTCGGGCTCGCCCTGTTGCTGGCGTGGGACCGCGCCATCGCCCGGCCCGCGTTGTTCGATGACCTGCCGGCGGTGAGGCCGGTGCTGGCGTGGCTGGTGGACCATGGCGAGCCCTGGCACCCGAGGCTCGCGGCGGGGCTGCTCGCGCTGCTGCACGTCGGCGTGTGGCTCTATCGGCAGGACACGTGGCGGCGGAGGGCGCGGCTGGGTGGCGCGGTGCTGGCGGGTGGCGTGGTGCTGTTCGTGGCGACGCGCGCGGGCGGCTGGGTGGCCAGCGACAAGCATCCGTTGGTGGTGCTCATCGGCATCGATGCGTTCCGGCCGGACCGGCTCGCGAGCCTGGGTGGGACGCGAGCGGTGGCGCCGCATGTGGACCGCTTCGTGGCGGAGTCCACGTTGTTCACGAAGGCGTACACGCCGGTGGCCCAGACGGAGCCCGCGTGGCGCTCGCTGCTCACCGCGCGCTGGCCGCACGAGACGGGGGTCCGCTACGCGCTGACGGCGGAGTCCCGGATGCAACTGCAGCCCACCTTCGCGGAGGTCTTCGCGCGCGCGGGCTGGCGCACGGTGTTCGCCACCGACTGCTCGCGCTTCCACGCGGAGGGGCCGTCCTCCGGTTTCGCCACCCGGTTGCAGCCGCCGCGCGGGGCGGTGAACTTCCTCCTCGAGAAGCTGCGCTACCGGGCGCTGGGCGTGTTCGCGGACCACGCGCCAGGCGCCGCGTGGGTGCCGGAGTTCATCGACAACCGCGCGCTGGCGGGCATCCACGACCCCATGGGCTACGCGGAGCGGCTGACGTCGCGGCTGCTCGAGGAGGCGGGGCAGGGGCCCACGCTGTTCGCCTTCCACGCCACCGCGGCGCACTTCCCCGGGGACCCGGTGCATCCGTTCTATCGGCGCTTCGTGTCCGCGTCCGAGCCGCTGGAGCGGCGGCTGCGCATGCACTTCGCGCCGGTGTCGCCCGGGGCCAAGGGCGGCTGGAGCCGGGAGGGCGCGGAGGCGCTCTACGACGAGCTGATTTCCCAGGCGGACGCGCAGGTGGGGCTGATGCTGGAGGCACTGCGCCGCTCGGGCCGCTACGACGACGCGCTCATCGTCCTGGTGTCGGACCATGGCGAGAGCTTCCACGAGGACCGCCCGGACCTCGCCGGCGCCACGCCGGTGCACGGGGCCCGGCTGTCGGAGCTGGAGAACCGCATCCTGCTCGCGGTGAAGCCCGCGGGAGGTCGAGGCGCGACGCCGGCCACGCTCGACTCGCTGGTGCGCCTGGTCGACGTGGGGCCCACGCTGCTGGAGCTGTCGGGCCTGCCCGCGCTGAGCGGCGCGGATGGCGTGTCGCTCGGGCCGTTGCTCCGTGGCGAGACGGCGGCGCCGCTCGCGCTGTACGCGGAGACGGGCTTCACGCACGTATCGCCAGAGGTCTTCGACGAGGGGCACTGGCCCGGGGCGCCGCGCGCGTTCGACGCGTACCGCATCCGTCCCGACGGCGTGGTGGAGCTGAGCGACACGGCGCACACGGCGGTGGTGCTGGAGAAGGACCGGGGCGCGTACGACGGGCAGCGCTGGTGGGTGGACCGTCCTCGGGCGGATGGCTCCGTGTTGCGCGTGTGCACGGGGGATTGTGAGGGCCTGGACGCGCTGGCGTTGGAGGCATGGCTGGACGCGGTGCAGGGACGGACGGGGACAGGGGACTCGCGTAAGGTGGCGGGCCATGTCGACGACCCCAGACACCCCGTCCCTTCAGGAACAGTACGCCCCCCACAACAGCTGCTTCGGCTGCGGCCCGGCCAACACCCAGGGCCTGCGCATCCGCAGCCGCGCGGAGGGTGAGCTCGTCGTCGCCGAGTGGACGCCCTCCGAGCATCACCAGGCCTTCCCCGGCGTGCTCAACGGCGGAATCATCGGCGCGCTGCTGGACTGTCACTGCAACTGGACGGCGGCGTACCACCTGATGAAGGCGCAGGGCGCGGCGTCTCCGCCGTGTACCGTCACCGCCGACTACACCATCACCCTCAAGCGCCCCACGCCCATGTCCGGGCCGGTGCGGCTGGAGGCGAAGCCCGTCGAAATCAAGGGCGACCGGGCGGTGATTGAAGGCACCCTCACCGCGGGTGGCAAGGTGACGGCGCTGTGCCGGGGCACCTTCGTCGCGGTGAAGGAGGGCCACCCCGCGTACCACCGCTGGTGAGCGGAAACACCAGGGGCCCCGACGCCGCCCTTCGAGAGGGTGGCACGCGGGGCCCCGGGGGCACGTCGTGGGCTTTGGCGTGGACTACTTGCCCATGGAGATGAGCAGGTCGTGCCGGGCCGCGGTGGGGTTGGGCTGCTCGCGGTCGGCGATGCGGTGGACCTGGTTGGCGATCTTGTCCTGGAGCAGCATGAGGCCGTCCAGCACCTGCTCCGGGCGGGGCGGGCAGCCGGGGATGTAGACGTCCACCGGGAGGATGCGGTCGATGCCCTGGAGCACCGCGTAGTTGTCGTAGAAGCCGCCCGAGGACGCGCACACGCCGAACGACACGACCCACTTGGGCTCGGTCATCTGCTCGTAGACGCGCTTGAGGATGGGCGCCTGCTTCAGGTTGATGGTGCCCACCACCATCAGGAGGTCCGCCTGCCGGGGCGAGAAGCGCGGGAACTCCGCGCCGAAGCGCGCGATGTCGTGACGGCTGGCCGCCACGGACATGTACTCCATGCCGCAGCAGGCGGTGGCGTACGGGTAGGTGAACAGCGAGTACTTGCGGGCCCAACCCAGGCCCTTGGAGACCATCCGCTGGAAGAAGCCCATGGCCTCGTCGCGGCGGGTCGTCAGCACTGGAGCGATGTCTGCATCAGCCATGATGGTTCAGCTCTCCCAATCCAGGGCGCCCTTCTTCCACACGTAGATGAGCCCCACCACGAGGGTCACCGCGAAGACGAGCATCTCCATGTACCCGAACCAACCGAGCGCCTGGAAGTTCACCGCCCAGGGGTACATGAACACCGCTTCGACGTCGAACACGATGAACAACAGCGCGACGACGTAGAACTTCACCGCGAACCGCTGACGTGCCGGGCCGCTCGACTCGGAGCCGGCCTCGAAGGCGGTCGACTTGATGGCGCTCGGGCGCTTGGGGCCCAGCAGCGAGGTGATGAAAGGAATCGCGACGCCCATGATGCCGGCCAGCAGCAGCACCACCGCCAGGGGCAGATAGGGCGAGAGGGGAGAGGGAGTCATCGCGCGCGGAACCTAATGACACCCGCTCACCCATGTCAAAGGGAAAGTCCCCTGCCGGGCGCCGCAACCCCTTGAGATGACGACGAAAAGCGCGGCTGGTCCCCGCCGGGGCGGGCAGGGGGCTGGCGGATGTCTCCTCGGATGTCGCTCCAAGGGGGCGCGTTTGACGCTCCCGGGGACGGACGCCTACCGTCGTGCGGCCCGCGCAGGCGGGCGATCAGCGCTGCACTTGGGGAGAGGAAGAGGGCATGTGGGGCCGGCTCGGCTTGCGGATGCAGGTGGCCATCGCGGTGCTGGTGCCTTGCCTCACGGTGATGGGCCTGTGCATCTGGAACTTCTCCGCCCGACAGCGCGAGGTCTCGCTCGACTTGCTCCAGAAGCGCGCCCGGGTGCTGGGCTCCCTGGTGGCGCAGCATCCGGCGGTGCTCCAGTGGGACGGCTCGCGGGAGGCCCAGGCTCGACTGGAGACGGTGCTCGCGCGGGTGGAGGCGCGTGACGCCAACGGCGACGCGGGCTTCACGGTGAGCTACCAGGGCCTGCTCGGCCCGGACGGTCTCCCCGCGTACGAGTCGCTGGCGCGCCTGCCGGAGCACGCGCGGGGCCCTTCGGTCCGGGTGCGTGAGGGCTGTGTCACGTCGCTCATCGGCGTGCGCGAGGTGCAGCTGCGGTGCGCGAGCGGCGAGCGGACCTATGTCGTGGGCCTGGGACTGGATGAGGCGGCCGCGTCCGTCACGGAGCTCAAGGGCTCGGTGGTCGTGGGCCTGGTGGGCGCGCTGGGGCTGGGGCTCCTGTTGGCGGTGCTCATCGGGAGGACCATCGTCGACCCCGTGTCGCAGGTGACGGAGGTGGTGCGGGACGTGGCGCGGGGGGATGTGTCGCGCATGGAGCTGGACGTGCCCGCGACGGGCGAGGTCCGGCTGATGGCGGAGTCCTTCAACAAGATGCTCGGCACGCTGCGAATCACGGTGCTGGAGCTGGTGTCGCGCACGGAGCAGCTCTCCGGCGCGTCGCGGGGCTTGCTGGGCGCGTCCGCGGACCAGGAGCACGTCATCAGCCAGCAGGCGGCCTACGCGCAGCAGATCGCCGCGACGTTCGAGGAGCTGAGCCGCACGGCCGAGCAGATCTCCTCCTCCACGGAGGTGGTGGAGTCGAGCGCCCGGCGCACGCACGAGGCGGTGGCCGAGGCGATGGCCGTCGTCGCCCAGGTGGTGGCGGGCATCAACGACATCCGCACCGAATCCAAGGGCGTGGCGGACGCCATCGTCGGCCTCAACCAGGACCTGCAGCAGGTGTCGAAGATCGCCCACGTCATCAACCAGGTGGCGGAGCGCTCGGACCTGCTCGCGCTCAACGCGGCGCTGGAGGGCACCAAGGCGGGCGAGGTGGGGCGGGGCTTCTCGCTGGTGGCCGCGGAGATGCGCAAGCTGGCGGAGAACGTGTCCGCGTCCGCGCGCGACATCGGCCGCATCGTCGAGAAGGTGCAGGACTCCGGCGAGGAGGCCGCGTCGAAGGCCCGCGTGGGCATGGCGACGAGTGATCGCGGCGTCGAGGTGGCGGAGCAGGCGTCCTCGGTGTTCCAGCGCATCGTCGAGCTGGCGCGTGGCACCAGCGAGGCCGCGCGCCAGATCACCATCGCGACGCGGCAGCAGCGTCAGTCCAGCGAGCAGGCCGTGCAGGGCGCGCGCAACGTGGCGGAGCTGGTGAAGCAGGGCGTGGACGCGACCGGGCGCACCACCCGCATCGCCCAGGACCTGCAGGCGGTGGCGGAGGGGCTCACCACCGTCACCACCCGCTTCAAGACGACGCGCGGCTGAGGGCTACTCGCGCTTCCAGCGGACCTGGAGCTCCAGCTCGTCCACGGCGCCCTCGCGCTCGTGCTCGACGCTGAAGTACGCGTCGGCGGGCACGTGCAGCCGCTCACCGGCCACCTGGATGCTGAACGCCTTGCCCTTCTCCAGCGCATCCGCCAGCCGGCGCAGCTTCGCGACGAACTGCGCGCGCGGGTACGTCTTCTCGATGTCTCGCTCGGGTCGTTTGGCCATCGCCGCATCCTGCCAGCGAGGTCCCGCACCGTCGAACTCCGGGCCTGTCAGCACGCAGGCTCGCGACGCGGGAAGGCCCGTGAAGCACGGCGGCTTCACGGGCCCTCATGGCGAGCGTCCGCTCAGGCGTGGCTCTGCTGGAAGCGGTGCAGGGCCTGCTCGACCTCGTTGGCGAGCGACATCACCTGGTCGCCGACCTCGGTGCGGTCGTCGCGCTGGGCCTCCTTGATCTTCTCCTTCACCCGGTCCTTCAAGTTGCCGACGCTGAGGCTGCCCGGGGCCTGGCTCGGGATGTAGTCGATGAGGCTCTCCGCGAACCGCTTCACCAGCACCTGTGCCGGGACGAAGAGGAACATGCGCTCGCCGTACCAGCTCGTGTACAGGCCGGAGAAGAGCCCCTCCTCGAACGGGTCCGAGCGCAGGTTGATGAGGTACGGCCACGCCGGATTGAAGCGCTTGCCGCTGAACCACATGTCCGGGCCCCGGCCGTCCTGGTAGCTGAAGATGACCTTCCAGTCGTCGTAGCGCACCGCCGCGAGGTTGCCGCTGTCGAGCACGTAGATGAACTCGTGCCGCCGCCCCGGCTCCTTGCCCGCGAGCAGGCCGCGCTGGTCATACCCGTCCAGGTGGACGCGGAACTTCTTCTTGCCCACCGTGTGACCCGCCTTGCACTTCTCCACCAGGTCCTCGGGGCCGCCCGCCGCCGCGACGAAGGTGGGCATCCAGTCCTCGTGGGCGAAGATGTCGTTGATGACGGTGCCTGGCTCGATGACGCCCGGCCAGCGCACCACGCAGGGCACGCGCACGCCGCCCTCCCACGTGGAGCCCTTCTCGCCTCGGAAGGGCGCGTTGCCGCCGTCGGGCCAGCTCATCTTCTCCACGCCGTTGTCGGTGGAGAACACGACGATGGTGTTGTCCGCGATGCCCAGCTCCTCCAGCTTCGCGAGCAGCATGCCCACGTGGTCGTCCAGCTCCGTCATCGCGTCCGCATACAGGCCCTTGCCCGTCTTGTTGCGGTACTTCTCCTGGAGGAACGTCCACACGTGGGTGCGCGTGGTGTTGTGCCAGATGAAGAACGGCTTGTCGTCCTTCACCGCGCGCTCCATGAAGGCCAGGGACGACTTCATGAACTCCTCGTCCACTGTCTCCATGCGCTTCTTGGTGAGCGGGCCCGTGTCCTCGATCTTCTGGCGGCCCACGCGGCCCCAGCGAGGGTCCTCCGTCGGGTCATCGCGGTCCGTGGCCCAGCAGTGCAGCACGCCACGCGGACCGAAGCGCTCCTTGAACGCCGGATCCTTCGGGTAGTCGGGGCACTCGGGCTCGTTCTCCGCGTTGAGGTGGTAGAGGTTGCCGTGGAACTCGTCGAAGCCGTGCACCGTGGGCAGGTAGCGGTTCGAGTCCCCCAGGTGGTTCTTGCCGAACTGGCCACACACGTAGCCTTGCGGCTTGAGCATCTCCGCGATGGTCGGGTCGGAGTCCTGGAGGCCGTAGTCCGCGCCCGGCATGCCGATGGTGGTCAGGCCCGTGCGCAGCGGGTTCATGCCGGTGATGAAGGCGGCCCGGCCCGCGGTGCAGCTCTGCTGCCCGTAGCAGTCCGTCATCAGCGCGCCCTCACGGGCGATGCGGTCGATGTTGGGCGTGCGGTAGCCCATCATCCCCTGGTTGTAGGCGCTGATGTTCCACAGGCCGATGTCATCGCCCCAGATGACCAGGATGTTGGGCTTGCGCGCCGGCTGCTTGCCGTGCCCGTTGCCGTTGCCATTGCCGTTGCTCTTGGATTTCCCGCTGGATGCCATGTGCCTGCTCCCCATCGCCCGCCGTCGGTGGACTCCGTCCGGCCCGTGGCAAAGGTGAGGAGGAGGGTGGAGGCCGACGTCGTCCGCGGGGCTGGCCCAGGCGCGCGAGCGAGCGGCGCTTCAGCCCGAGGGCTCAGGCCGTGGCGCGCGAGCGCAGCTTCGCGAACAGCTCCGGCGGCATGGCGGCGCTGCCCAGCTTGTGGTCGGCCGACACCGCCTCGCCGTGGAAGTCGCTGCCCGACGTCGGCACCAGGTCGTGCTCCTTCGCCAGCGCCAGGTACTTCTGCTTCAGCGCGGGGTTGTGGTCCGCGTGCAGCACCTCCAGCCCCGCGAGGCCCGCCTTCACCAGCTCGCGCAGCTCCATGCGCTCCACCTTCGACGAGCCCGGATGCGCCAGCGTCGCCGTCCCGCCCGCCTTGCGGATGAGGCGGATGGCGTCCGCGCCGTCCAGCTTGAAGCGCTCCACCCACGCCATGCCCCGCGTCCCCAGGAACCGGTCGAACGCGGCCTTCATGTCCACCGCCCAACCCTGGTCCACCAACACGCGCGCCAGGTGCGGCCGCCCCAGCTGCGCGTCACCCGCGATGGCGCGCACGTGCTCCATGCGGACGGGGAAGCCCAGCTGCTGCATCCTCGCGACCATCGCCTCCATCCGCTGCTCGCGCTCACCACGCAGCCGCTGCGCGAAGCGCGCGAGGTCCTCGTCCTCCGGCCTCACGAAGTGCCCGAGGATGTGCACCTCGCGGCCCAGCACGAAGGCGGAGATCTCGATGCCGGGCACCAGCTCCACGCCGTTCGCGAGCGCGGCGGCCTTCGCCTCGGCGAGCCCCGCGACCGTGTCGTGGTCCGTCACCGACAACACCGTCACGCCCGCGGCCCGGGCGCGCTCGAGCAACTGCGTGGGCGTGTACTGCCCGTCGCTGGCGGTGGTGTGGGAGTGCAGGTCGATCACATCGGTCTCCAGGGGCGAGCGGTTGAAAGCCGCACTGTCGCGACCTAGGCTCTTCTTCAAACCACGAGCCACGTCAAGGGCGATGCCGCAGCACCCACTCCAGATCTCCCGGAAGATTGAATACGGACTGAGGGCCATGACCTTCCTGGCCTCTCAGCCGCTGGAGCGCATGGTCCCCTTCCGGGAGATTGCCCGGCGCATGGACGTGCCCGAGGACTTCCTCGCCAAGATCCTCAAGGTCCTCCTCTCGCGCAAGCTCGTGCGCTCCACCCGCGGCGCCCACGGTGGCTACGCCCTGGCGCGCCCCGCACGGGAGGTGACCTTCCTGGACGTCATCGAGGCGGTGGAAGGCCCCGTCAACGTCAACGTCTGCCAGGACACACAGCATGACGGCTGCCGGGCCACCGGGAGCTGCACCATGTACGGCGTGTGGAAGCTGGGCCAGCAGCGGATGTTGGAGGTGTACCGCTCCACCACACTGGACCGTCTGGCGATGACAGAGCTGAAGGGCTCGCCGCCCTCGGACTCGCTGTCCCTGGCCGCGCGGGCCTAGACTGCCCGGCCCATGGCCAAGAAATCCGAGTCGAGCATCGAGAACCGGGTGTACCTCTTCGAGTCGCTCGCCAGCAGCTACGTGGCCGCGGCCTCGGACGCGCTGGGCTCCAAGGACTCCGCCGAGCGCGAGCGCGCCCGCCGGGCCCTCGCCGAGCTGGCGTATGTCTCCTGTGTGGTGGCGGACACCGGGGACCTGTCCCCGGAGGACGTGCGGGAGCGGCTGCTGAGCGCACCTGCCCCGGAGCGGAAGTCCGCGCGCCGCGGCAAGCGGAACAAGTAGGCGCGCTCCCTCGCGCCGTGGATGATGAAGCTGCTGGGGCGCCCCGTGAGTGGAGCGCCCCCGAAGTCACCCGGCCCGAGGAGAGACCGACATGAGCCAGCAACCGCCCCCCGCCACCGGCGTGGTGATGACCCTGGTCAGCCACCCCCAGTTCAAGACGCAGCTCACCCATGGCCCGTCAGCCACCGGCCTGCAGACGGAGGCCCCCCGGGACAACGGCGGCACCGGCGGCAGCTTCTCCCCCACGGACCTGGTGGGCGCCGCGCTGCTGGCCTGCGCGGTGACGACGATGCACCTGTTCGCCTCGCGAGAGGGCCTCTCCCTGGGCGAGATCCGCGGCCGCGTGGAGAAGCGCATGACGCCGCCGCCGCGCCGCATCGGTGAGCTCGTCGTGGACCTGCAGATGCCCGCGGGCCTGTCCGCGGAGCACCGCGCCCGGCTGGAGCAGGTGGGTCGCGAGTGTCCGGTGGCGCGCAGCCTCCACCCGGAGCTGAAGCTGCCCATGACGTTCAGCTACCCGGACTGAAAGCGCGCCCGCCCGCCCGGTGTGCACGGGAGCCTCCTGGCCTTCGCTGCCGGGGGGCTTCGTCATGGAGAGTCTTCACGACGGCACTCCCACCACGGAGAGGGGCATGGACGCGAAGCGCCTGGGCATCTACCTCAACGACCACCACGCGGGCTCCGTGGCCGGCATCGAGCTGGCCCGGCGCACCGAGTCGGAGAACCACAGCAACCTCGTGGGCCACTTCCTGGCCACCCTCGTCCCGGAGCTGCGCGAGGACCAGCGCATGCTCGAGGCGGTGATGCGCGCGCTGGAGCTGCGAAGAGACCCGCTCAAGTCCCGTGTCGCGTGGGTGGTGGAGAAGGCCGCGCGGCTGAAGCTCAACGGCTCCTGGGTGCGCTACTCGCCGCTGAGCCGGCTGGTGGAGCTGGAGGGGCTGTGCACCGCCACCGAGGGGCGGCTGTCCCTGTGGACCACGCTGGCGCGACTCCAGCGGAAGGACACGCGGCTCGCGCCGTTCGACTTCGAGTCGCTCATCGCCCGGGGCGAACTGCAGAAGGCCGCGCTCCAGCGCCTGAGGGCCCGCGCCTCGGACGTGGCCTTCGCCGACGAGCCCATGGCGTTCGGCTCGGGAGAGACGCCCATCGCCAGCTACTGAGGGCCGCGGACACCACGCCCCCCGGCGCTTTCGCGGCGGAGGGCGTGGGGGCTTTCCGTCACCTGTCACGGCAGGGGCGTCAGGTGCCCGAGGGCGACACCGGAGGCCGGGTGGCGTCCGGCTGGGGCACCAGGCGCAGCTGGCTGGCGCTGCCCGCGAAGCTCGCGTCCACGCCGCGCTCCAGGTACGTGTAACCGGACAGGCCGTCCTCGTACATGCGCAGCAGGGTGCGCGACTCGTCCAGGGAGATGCGGCCCTGGCGCAGGGCCATCTCCGTGAACTTACGCAGCCGGGCGACCAGGTCGTCCTTGTTGTAGCTGACGTAGTTGAGCACCTCCGTCACGGTGTCGCCCGCCACCACGTGGTCGATGAGGTAGCCTCCGTTGGGCGCCAGCGACACCTGCACGGTGTGCGTGTCACCGAAGAGGTTGTGCAAATCGCCGAGGATCTCCTGGTACGCGCCCACCAGGAAGATGCCCAGGTAGTAGTCGTCGTCGTTGAGCGCGTGCAGCTCCAGCGCGTCCTTCACCTCGCGCTTGTCGATGAAGTGCTCGATCTTCCCGTCGGAGTCGCAGGTGATGTCCGCCAGCGTCGCGCGGCGCGTCGGCTTCTCCGCCAGGCGGTGGATGGGCATCATCGGGAACAGCTGGTCGATGGCCCACGAGTCCGGCAGCGACTGGAACACGGAGAAGTTGCAGAAGTACGTGTCGCTCAGCGCCTTCTCCAGCGACTCGAGCTCCTCCGGAATCTCGCCCGCCTCCTTCGCGATGCGCATGATCTTGTGGCAGGTGGCCCAGTAGATGTTCTCGGCCGCCACGCGCTGCTCGAGCGACAGGTGCCCCAGCGAGAAGAGGGTGAGGCTCTCCTCCTTGGCGTCCTGCGCGTCGTGCCACGCCTCCAGCAGGTTCTTGTTCGTCACCTCGCGGAAGGTGGACAGGAGGTTGCGCACCACGGAGGGCGCCTTGTCGTCCACCTTGTCCGGCAGCTGCGCCGGGTCGAACTCGCTGGTGCCCAGCACGTCCACCACCAGCACCGCGTGGTGCGCGACGACGGCGCGGCCCGACTCGGAGACGAGCGTCGGGTGCGGCACGCCAGCGCGGTCACACGCCTCCATCACGCCGAACACCACGTCGTTGGCGTACTCCTCCGTCGTGTAGTTCATGGAGGAGGCGAAGTTCGTCTGGGAGCCGTCGTAGTCCACGCCCAGGCCGCCGCCCACGTCCAGGTACTTCAGCGGCGCGCCCTGCCGCGCCACCTCCACGTAGAAGCAGCCCACCTCGCGCAGCGCGTTCTTCACGTTGCGGATGTTGGAGATCTGGCTGCCCAGGTGGAAGTGCAACAGCTCGAACGCGGGCAGCAGGCCCGTGTCCTTCATGAAGGCGATGCAGCTCATCAGCTCGGAGGAGGACAGGCCGAACTTGGAGCGGTCTCCACCGCTGGCCTCCCACTTGCCGGCGCCGCGCGTGGACAGCTTCACGCGCATGCCCAGCCGCGGGGTGATGCCCGTGCGACGCGCCACCTCGGCGATGAGGGGCAGCTCGCTGGGCTTCTCCACCACGAGGATGACGTTGCGGCCCAGGCGCGAATAGAACAGCGCCGTCTCGATGTACTCCTCGTCCTTGTAGCCGTTGCAGATGACGAGCGCGTCCTCGTTCTCCAGCAGCGCCATCACCGCCATCAGCTCGGGCTTGCTGCCGGCCTCCAGGCCGTAGTTGTAGCCCTTGCCCGCCTCGATGATGGTCTCCACCACGTAGCGGTGCTGGTTCACCTTGATGGGGTAGACGCCCCGGTAGCCGCCCTTGAAGCCCTGGTCGGCCATGGCCTTGCGGAAGGCCTCGTTGAGGTGGACGACGCGGTGGCGCAGCACGTCCGTGAAGCGCAGCAGCAGCGGCAGACCGATGCCGCGGCGGCGCACTTCGTCCACCAGGTCCTTCAGGTCCATGCTGGGGGCCTGGGGCCCGTCCGGGTGGACGCAGACGTGACCCTTGTCGTTGATGCCGAAGTAGGGCGAGCCCCAGTTCCGGATTCCATAGAGCTCGTGCGCGTCAGCGAGGGTCCAGCGGTGCGGAGGGGCGTTTGCGGGCATCGGCGGTTCGAGGCTCCCTGGGAAGAGAGAGGGTGGACTCCAGTCAACAGTGGAGGGGCGCGGGAACTATAGGAAAGCCCCCCGGCATTCAACAGCCGCCTGAAAGTGGAGCGGGCGGCCAGGCAGACGTCCCGCTGGGGCCCCTGTCCTGGCGGGCGGACCTTCCATCCGATTCCTACCCTTTGTCCGGAGTGTCGGGAGGACGCGTGGATAGAAGGGAAGGGTACATGGAGTCGTCCGCACGTAGGGAAGAAGCGCCGCTGACCCCTCGGGAGATCTACGAGCGACTGGACCGGTACGTCATCGGTCAGGACGCCGCCAAGCGCGCGGTGGCCATCGCCGCCCACAACCACCTCAAGCGGGTGCAGGCCAGACGCCTGCGCCGTCAGTCCCTCATCAAGAAATCCAACATCCTGCTCATCGGCCCCACGGGGAGCGGGAAGACCCACATCGCCCGCAACCTGGCGGAAATCCTCCACGTCCCTTTCACCACGGTGGACGCCACCGAGTACACGGAGGCCGGCTACTACGGGAAGGACGTGGAGGTGATGATCTCCGACCTGCTGCTCAAGGCGAACCACTCCGTCGAGGACACGCAGCGGGGCATCATCTTCGTGGACGAGGTGGACAAGATCGCCCGGCGCTCGCAGGGGGCTCGCAACGGCGCGGGCAGCCGCGACATCGGCGGCGAGGGCGTCCAGCAGGGCCTGCTCAAGCTGCTGGAGGGGCGCGAGGTCTATGTCCCCCTGAACGTCACGCAGGCGTGGAACAAGAGTGACTTCGTCCAGGTGGACACCCGGGACATCCTCTTCATCTGCGCGGGCACGTTCAGTGACTTGCACGACTACGGGGACGAGCCCGGCGGGGGACGGCCCCTGGGCTTCGGCGCGGACGAGCGCCTCCGGCGCGCGAAGAAGCGCATTGGCACCAAGCAGCTGGTGGAGTTCGGCATGCTGGCGGAGTTCCTCGGGCGCCTGCCGGTGGTGGTGCAGCTGGACTTGCTGGGCGAGGCGGACCTCATCCGCGTGCTCACCGAGCCGCCGGACTCCATCATCCGCGAGTTCCGCGAGCTGCTCGCCATGGACGAGCTGGAGCTGGACTTCGACGACGGGGCGCTGCGCGAGGTGGTGCACTACTCGGTGGCGCGCGGGCTGGGGGCGCGCGGGTTGCGCTCCATCCTGGAGCACGTGATGGCGGACATCCTGTTCGAGGCCCCCGAGCGGCGGCGTCGGCAGGTGAAGGTGGACGCGGACTACGTGCGCCCGAGGCTGGCGACGCTGGACGCCGTGGAGCTCAACGTGTGACGTCCGCGTCACGCTCCGAGGCCTGGGCGGCGGCGCCCAGCCTCGCGGCGATGTCCGGGTCCTGGATGAGCTGGAGGACCAGGTCGTTGCGCAGCAGCGCGGCGGTGTCGCCCCGGGCGAGCGCCTGCTTCACCTGGTCATCCTGGAGCAGGCGCTGGAAGCGCGGGTCCTTGCGCAGGGCCTTGTAGGCCGGGTCGTTCTTGAGCTTCCGGGCGCGCTCGGGGTCGGTGCTGGCGCGGGCCACCGCCACCATGTCCTCCATGGGGGCGAACTGGCTCATCTCGAAGAGGTTGTAGCGGCGCGCGGCGGACACGGCGAGCGAGTCCTTGGGGGACACGCCCACGCGCTTGCCGGCGATGACCACGTGCTGCTCGAAGAAGGACATGGCGCTGAGGACGAACCACGCGAAGGCGGCTGTCTTCGCCGCGCCCAGGATGAAGCCCAGGAGGCGGTCGATGCTCCGGTCCTCGTTGTCCTTTCCGGTGGCGAGGAAGCGCGCGAGCAGCGCGCCCAGGGCGTAGCGCACCGTGAGCCAGACGCAGACGAACAGGAGCGCGGTGCCCAGCACGAGGCCCACGACGAGCGGGCCGTCCACGGCCTCGGCGAACCGGGGGGCGAGCAGCGGCCCCAGCCTGCGCGACGCGAAGTAGCCCAGCGCGAGCCCCACCCAGTTGGCGACCTGGCGGGAGGCGCCGGTGAAGGCGCCGAGCATGCCGAAGAACAGCACCAGGCCCAGGATGACGAGGTCGATGACCATGGCGAGTCGGGGCGCGGGGCGTCAGCGGATCTTGAACGAGTCGCCCTTGCTCTTGGCTTCTTCCTGGAGGCGCTTCTGGGCCTCGGCGAGGTTCTCCTTGTAGCGCGCGTTGGAGGGCTCGTAGGTGAGGGCCATCTTCAGGTTGCGCTCGGCGGCGGACCAGTTGCCCGCGTCGATGTCCTTCTGCGCCTGCTGGTAGAACTGGCGGCCCTTGGGGTGGGTGCCGATCTGTTCTTCCTGCTCCTTCTTGGCGGCGGCCTTGGTCTCCGCCTCGGAGGCCTCGGTGAAACGCAGCTTCTGGGCGCGCTCGGGGCCCGTCACGTCGGAGACGTACTTCTTGCGCTTCGTGTCGTCGCGCAGGACGTAGTAGGCCTCGGTGACGCGCTTGTAGAGCTCGTGGACCTGCTCCTTCAGCTGCTTGTCCGTGATGTGGAAGAAGCGGTCCGGGTGGTAGGTGCGGCTCTCCCGATAGAACGCCTTCTTGATGTCCGCGGGCGTGGCCGTGCGCTCCAGCAGGAGCACCTCGAAGTAGTCGAGCTGCTCCAGCTTCGCGCAGCGCGACGCGAGGTCCGCGAGCTGGCTGGCGTCGAGCCCCGGGCCCTTGGCGGCGCTCGGCGGAGGGGGCGGTGACAGCGCGCCCGGTGG
>NZ_SRLW01000091.1:0-32297 GCF_006518215.1 Myxococcus sp. AB025B | reverse complement strand
CCACGCCCTCCCCCTTCACCTCCTCCACCTTCCCGGAGGCATCCGTGATGACCCAGTGCCGCGCCTTGAGCTGCGCGGGCGCCTCCCCCTCGTTGACGATTTCCACCGTGTACATGAACGCGTACTGCCCCGACTCGGGCGAGCTGCGCTCGGGCCAGTAGGCCGGCTTCACGGTGATTTTGATGCCATCAGTGGTGGCGCTGGAAGACATGCCTCCACATTTGAAGGCAAGGCCCCCGGGTTGCAAGCAAAACCCCGGCGGCCCCCCCGCACCCGGGCTCAGGTCTTGGCGCTCTCCCGGTCATGACCGGGCTCCGGGCTCTTGGGCCAGATGAGCGAGGCGACAATCGCCAGCAGGAGGATGCCGCCAATCACGCCCAGCGACAGGCCGATGTGGATGTGGATGTCGAAGAACGTGATGAGCATCTTCACGCCCACGAAGGCCAGGATGGCGCTCAGCCCCAGCTTCAGGAAGTGGAACTTCTCCATCAGGCTGGCCACGACGAAGAACAGCGAGCGCAGGCCCAGAATCGCGCACACGTTGGACGTGTAGACGATGAACGCGTCCTGGCTGATGCCCAGCACCGCGGGGATGGAGTCCAGGGCGAAGAGCAAGTCCGTGGCCTCCACCACCAGCAGCACGATGAACAGCGGCGTCACCTTGCGCCGGCCGTCCTCGGTGACGAAGAAGCGGCTGCCTTCGCCCATGCGGGCCACCGGCAGCACCCGGCGCGCGAGCTTGACGATGCCCTGCTGCTCCGGGTCGATCTCCTCGTCCTTGGAGAAGAGCATCTTCAGCGCGGTGAAGACCAGGAAGGCGCCGAACAGGTAGATGAGCCAGTGGAAGCGCGACACCAGCGCCGTGCCGGCGATGATGAGCACCGCGCGCATGACGAACGCGCCCAGGATTCCCCAGAACAGCACCCGGTGCTGGTGCTCGGGCGCCACCCGGAAGTAGCTGAACACCAGCAGGAAGACGAACAGGTTGTCGACGGAGAGCGAGTACTCCACGACATACGCCGTCACCCACTGGAGCGCGGGCGTGCTGCCGGAGAAGTACCAGATGCCTCCGCAGAACGTCAGGCTGATGGTGATCCACACCAGCGTCCAGATGCCCGCTTCCTTGGGCGTCACCGCGTGGTCCTTGCGGTGGAACAGCCCGAGGTCCACGGCGAGCATCGCCAGGACGAAGAGGTTGAAGCCCACCCAGAGCGCGACTTGCGTATTCACGTATGAATCCTGTTTCAGGAACGGCGGGCGCACCCTAGCGGCGGCGCGTCCGGGCGTCGACACTTCCGTGTAACCGCCCAGGCCCCCACCTGGAGGCCCGGCCCACCGTCCCCGCCCGCGGCGCTACTCCGTCGACGGCCGGCGCAGCACCATCAACGAACGCCCCGCGACCTGCACCTTGCCACCCGCCGGTGTGTGGGCGTGCTGGGACTCCTCCGACGTGGATGTGTCCACCACCTGCTCCCAGTCCGCGCCCCACTCGAGCGCCGGCAGCAGGAAGCTGATGGGCTCGTGGTGGGCGTTCATCAGCACCAACAGCGTGTCACCGACAATCCGGTTGCCCTCGTCGTCCGGCGCGGCGATGGCGTCCCCGCCCAGGAGGATGGCGAGCGAGCGCACATAGGGCTTCTCCCAGTCGTCCTTGCGCATCTCCTTGCCGTCCGGCCGGAACCACGCCAGGTCCTTCAGCTCGCTGTCCCACATGTGGGCGCCGCGGAAGAAGCGGCGCTTGCGCAGCACGGGCTGCTCGCGGCGCAGGCGCGTCAGCCGGCAGGTGAAGTCCAGCAGCGCGCGCTGGGTGTCGTCGAGCTCCCAGTTCACCCAGGACAGGGCGTTGTCCTGGCAGTAGGCGTTGTTGTTGCCCTTCTGGGTGCGGCCCATCTCGTCGCCGGCCACCAGCATGGGCACGCCCTGGGACAGGAAGAGCGTGGCCAGGAAGTTGCGCTTCTGCTGCTCGCGCAGGGCGTTGATTTTGACGTCGCCCGTCTCGCCCTCCACGCCGCAGTTCCAGGAGTGGTTGTCGTTGCCGCCGTCGCGGTTGTCCTCGCCGTTGGCCTCGTTGTGCTTGTCGTTGTAGGTGACCAGGTCGTGCAGCGTGAAGCCGTCGTGCGCGGTGACGAAGTTGACGCTCGCGGAGGGCTTGCGGCCCGACAGCGCGTACAGGTCCGAGCTGCCCGTGAGCCGGTAGCCGATCTCCGCCGCCTGCCGGTCATCGCCCTTCCAGTACCGTCGGATGGTGTCGCGGTACTTGCCGTTCCACTCGCTCCACAGCACCGGGAAGTTGCCCACCTGGTAGCCGAAGTCACCCACGTCCCACGGCTCGGAGATGAGCTTCACCCGGCTGAGCACCGGGTCCTGGTGGATGATCTGGAAGAAGGCCGCGCGGGTGTCGTAGCCGTGCCGGTCGCGCCCCAGCGTGGTGGCCAGGTCGAAGCGGAACCCGTCCACGTGCATCTCCTCCACCCAGTAGCGCAGGCTGTCGGCGACCAGCTTCAGCGCGTACGGGTGGGTGGCGTTCCACGAGTTGCCCGTGCCGGTGACGTCCAGGTAGTAGCGCGGGTCCTTCTCCGTCAGCCGGTAGTACGCGCCGTTGTCCAGCCCCTTGAAGGACAGCGTGGGCCCCAGCTGGTTGCCCTCGCAGGTGTGGTTGTAGACGACGTCGAGGATGACCTCGATGCCCGCCCTGTGCAGCGCCTTCACCATCCCCTTGAACTCGTCCACCTGCGCGCCCGGGGCGCCCGCGGTGCTGTAGCGCGCGTCCGGCGCGAAGTAGCCCAGCGTGCTGTACCCCCAGTAGTTGGTGAGCCCTCGCTCGACGAGGAACGGCTCGTCGACGATGTGGTGGACGGGCAAGAGCTCCACCGCGGTGACGCCCACCTTCTTCAGGTGCTCGATGGTGGCCGGGTGTCCCAGGCCCGCGTAGGTGCCGCGCAGGGCCTCCGGCACGCGGGGGTGGAGCTTCGTGAAGCCCTTGACGTGCAGCTCGTACAGGACGGTCTGGTGCCAGGGCACGCGCGGGTGGGTGTCCCCCTCCCAGTCGAACGTGTCCTCGAGCACCACCGCCTTGGGCACACCCGCGGCGTCGTCCTGCTTGTCCTGGACCAGGTCCTCGTCCTTGCCGCCCTGGACGTGGCCATAGATGGGCGCGCGGTAGTCCACCTGCCCGTGGATGGCGCGGGCATAGGGGTCCACCAGCAGCTTGTGCGGATTGAAGCGGAAGCCCTTCTTGGGCTCGAACGGCCCGTGCACGCGCAGGCCGTACAGCGTGCCCGGCTTCAGGTCGGGCACGTACCCGTGGAACACCTGGTGCGTGGTCTCCAGGAGCGGGAAGCGGCGCGTCTCGCGCGTGGGCTCCTGTGCGTCGTAGAGGCAGACCTCCACCTTCTTCGCGTGCTCGCTGAACACCGCGAAGTTGACCCCGTGCCCGTCATACGTGGCGCCCAGGGGGAACGGCTTCCCTGGAAGCACCTCGGCCCTCCTCATCCCGTGCTCCTCTCCAGCAGCACCACCGGGAACCGCTCCAGGAGCGGCGCGAGGGGCAGCACCACGCCACCCGCACCACGCTCGGGCCGCACCTGTCGCCCGGTGAAGACATCGCGGAACATCATGCCCGCATATGCCTCGGGAAGGTCCAGGAACGTGTCGGCATAGGCGCCGGAGAGCCCCTGGGGCGACTCCAGGGCCTCCAGCACGTAACGCGGCGCGCACACCACCACGCCCGCGTCGTCCAGCTCGCGCGCGAAGGCCACCGCCGCCTGGGCGCGGGGCCCGGACAGCTCCAGCGCCCGGTAGCCGCCCCGCCGGAACAGGTCCTGCTGACGCTGGCGCAGCCGCAGCCCGTGGGCCAGGAGGAAGAGCTTGGCCCGCCCGTCATCCAGGCCCGCCACCAGCCGCGAGCACAGCCCGGGCGCGTCCTCTCGCGCCTGCGCGTCCAGCTCCTCCAGGAGCCGTGAGCGCAAGGTGAAGTCCACCGGCCGCCGGTTGTCCGGGTCCACCAGGGACAAATCCCACAGCTCGCAGCCCTGGTACGTGTCCACCACGCCGGGCGACGCGAGCTTGAGGACCAGCTGCCCCAGGGCGTTGTGCTGCCCCGCGCGCTCGATGCGGCGCTTGAAGACGCGCACCTCCTGCAGGAAGTCCGCGCCCTTCTCCTCGTCGAAGCACGCGTCCACGAAGGCCGCCACCGCGTCGTCATAGGCGCCGTCCGGGTTGGTCCACGAGGTGCGGACCTTGGCCTCCTTGATGGCCTTGGACATGTACTCGCGCATCCGGCGGTGGAAGTCGGCCCGGGCCTCGGGCGACAGCGCCTCCCCCATGGGCCAGGCGCCCACGAGCGTCTGCAGGAACAGGTACACGTCGTTGGCGCTGGGGGCCGCGCCGGACGGCAGGGCCTGCGCGAACTTCTCCGTCAGCCGCAGCCAGCGGCGCGCGAGCTTGCGCCACTCCTCGGGCAGCTCCGTCAGCACGTTGATGCGCGCGCGCACGTCCTCGCTGCGCTTGGTGTCGTGGGTGCTGGTGGTGAGCTGGCTCGCGGGCCAGTGCTCGGCGCGCTCCTGGTTGCGCAGGTGGAAGGTGGTGGTGCGCGTGCCGAAGCGCTCGGGCTCCCCGCCCACCTCGTTGAGGCTCACCAGCCGGTTGTAGATGTAGAAGACGGTGTCCTCCAGGCCCTTGGCCATGACGGGGCCCGTCACCTGCTGCAGCTTCATGGCGAAGCGCAGCATGACGGCGCGCTCGCGCTCGTCGGACTGCGGCGGGTACTGGCGCAGGAGGATGTCGCGCAGGAAGTCGAAGATGGACGCGTTGGTGGTGGCGTTGCGCTCCTTGGCGCGCTGGATGGTCCACTCCACGTACTGCACGTCTCGCGCGTCCAGCCCCGGCCGCCAGCCGTCCACGTACGTGCGGTACACGGGGAACAGCGCGATGAACTCCACCAGCGCGCGCCGGAGCGAGTTGAGCGTGAAGTCGCGCGTCCTGCGGCTCATCTCCGAGATGCGGTTGAGCTCGTGCGCCAGCACGTTGAGCTCACTCGCCATGGACACGCGCATGATGAGCAGCTTCTTCTGGTAGACGAGCTCGGCGAAGTCACCCTTCTCCCCGGTGAGCCGCTCGTACGTCTCCGTCAGGTGCGGCTCGGCCGCGGGGTGCACGAACACGCCGCTCACCGCGTTGGCGAAGCGGTAGCCGGTGGTGCCGTGCACCGCCCACGCCTCCGGAATGCGCTCGCGGCCGCCCTGAATCTTCTCCACCACCACGTACAGCGCCTTGCGCAGCGGGCTGTCCGGAGACTGCGTCACCTCCGCGCGCCAGCGCTCCTTGAGCGCCGCCTCCACGCCCGGCCAGCGCGTGTCGTCCCCGGCCAGGTCCTGGAGGAACAGCGCGTGCGCGCGCTCCACGAAGTAGCGCTCCTGCAGGTCCAGGAAGTACGCCGTCGGGTCGAACAGGCCGTCCGGATGGTCGATGCGCAGCCCGGTGACGCAGCCGTCGCGCAGCCAGCGGAACACCAGCGCGTGCGCCTCCTGGAACACCTCCGGGTCCTCCATCCGGATGGCCGCCAGGCCGTTGATGTCGAAGAAGCGCCGGTAGTTGATCTCCTCCCCCGCCACCCGCCAGTGCGCCAGCCGGTAGCTGCACGAGGCCAGCACCCTGTCGAGCAGGTCGAACGAGCGCGGGTTGCCCGGCTCGCCGTTGAAGACGCGGATGTTGTCCTCGATGTACGCGGCGACCTCCGGGCTCTTCTCCACCACCGCGGCGAGCCGGCGCTTGATGACCTCCTTCTCGCGGTGACGCTCCACGACGCGGGGGCGCTCCACCTCCGTGCGCAGCGGCAGGTGCTCGATGGCGGTGAGGATGGAGAGCAGCTCCACCATGGGCTCGGACTCCGCGCCCAGCTTCGCCTCCAGCCGCTCCAGCCCGTGGCGCAGCACGCGCCCGTACTGCCGGGGCGCCAGCGGCAGCAGGTGGTCGTAGTAGCTCACGAAGAAGGCGCCGTCGCGGAAGGACAGCTTCAGCTCGCCCTTCTCCAGCACCACGCCGTACTGGTCGCCGAGTATCGGCAGCAGCACCTTGTCGCGCAGTTCCTCCTTCACCGGCGACCAGTCGATGTCGAAGTACTTGGCGTAGACGGACGACGGGCCGTTCTCCAGCACGTCGAACCAGAGCGGGTTGCCGCGCTCGATGCCCATGTGGTTGGGCACCACGTCCAGCACCTGCCCCAGGCCGTTCTCCCGCAGCGTGGCGCACAGGGCCTGGTGGTCCTCGGTGGAGCCCACCTCCGGGTTGAGGTGCTGGTGGTCCACGCAGTCGTAGCCGTGGGTGCTGCCCGGCGTCGCCTTGAGGTAGGGGGACGCGTACAAGTCACTGATGCCCAGGCGGCGCAGGAACGGCACCACGTCGCGCGCCTGCTGGAAGGTGAAGCCCTGATGCAGCTGCACCCGGTAGGTGGACAGCGGCGTCCGGGGGCGCTCGACCAGCGCGTCCTTCACCCGCTTGAACAGGCCCTCGGCCAGGGCCTCGGCGCTCAAGGTGGCACCCGACGAGCCCGTGGGAGCCGTCCCCTCTTCTTCCAATCCGTCGCGGAGCATGGGGCCCAGAGGTAGGGCGCCGTCGCGCGCGACGCCAGAGCGCAGAACGGCTTCCGACCTCCAGCCAACGCTCCAAGGGCCCGGATTCCCATGAGCCGGGCCCCACAAAAGCAGAGGGCTCACCGGAATCCACCGGAGAGCCCTCGAGATGCAGCCGCCGGGCGGGCCGGCGTCGGGTTCAGCTCAGCTGCTTGTTCACCAGCGAGGTCATCTCGAACATGGTGACGTTCTTCTTGCCGCCGAAGATGGGCTTGAGCTTGTCGTCGGCGTTGATCTGCCGCTTGTTCTTCGCGTCCTGGAGGTTGTTCTTCTTGATGTACGCCCAGAGCTTCTTGACGACCTCGGTGCGCGGCAGCGGCTTGGTGCCGACGATCTCGGCCAGGGCGGCGGAAGGAGTCATCTCCTTCATGAACGACGCGTTGGGCTTACGCTTCGCGGCAGCAGGGGCCTTCTTGGCGGCGGGAGCCTTCTTCGCAGCAGCTTTCTTGGCAGCCATTCGTCTTGAGTCTCCTCCCCTCCGAAGGGGACGTTGTGCGGCCTCGCTTGATTTAAAGCCAGTGCCGGTGGGGCGTAGGTAGCACGCCCAAGCCCGAAAAACAGCCCTCTCCTGCGTTTTTCCCTCGGGAAACGCCCTACGCAACGCGTTTCATGCCCGAGAAACCGGCTCCGCAGCACGTTTTCCCTCGGGGGGAAACCTCGCGGACGCGAAAAATGCGTCCGGACGGCCACCGCGCCAGGGGGCGTTCCTCCTCGGGAAGTGCCCCCTTCGTCGCCGCCGGAGCCCGACCATCCGGCCTCCGCGCGATTCGTCGTCCGCCGGGCGCTCGAACGGGGCCGGATGGGAAAACCCCTTGCGGACGAGGTGTACTTTTTCGGATGAAACGCCCATGCCCATGCGAGCCCTCATCACCGGAGCTGGTGGCTTCCTCGGAATCTGGCTGACCCGCGCCCTCGCCGCGCGGGGTGACACGGTGACGTGCCTCCTCAGGCGGGGCTCGGATGCCTCGGGCCTGGAGGGCATCCCCCACACCCGCGTGGAGGGGGACGTGACACAGGGGGCCTCGCTCGGCCCGGCGGTGGAGGGACAGGACGTCGTCTTCCACCTGGCCGGTGTTCGCCGCGGCGCGACACGCGAGGACTTCATGCGCGTCAACGCCGAGGGCACCCGCCTGCTGTGCGAGGCCATGGTGGCCTCCGGGAGCCGCCCCCGGCTGGTGCTCGTGGGCTCGCTGGCCGCCATGGGCCCCTCCTCCCCCACCCGTCCGCATGTGGAGGAGGACCCCTTCCGGCCCTACGAGTGGTACGGCGAGAGCAAGGCGGAGGCGGAGCGCATCGCCTTCTCCTATGGAGACCGGCTGCCGGTGACGGTGTCCCGGCCGCCGCGCATCCTGGGGCCCTGGGACCGCGAGAACCTGGCCTTCTTCCGGCTGGCGACGAAGGGCCTCCGGCTGGAGCTGGCCGGAGGGCCCCGCCCCCTCACCATGGTGGACGTGGAGGACGTGGTCGACGCGCTCATCCTCCAGGCCGAGCACCCGCGCGCGGTGGGCGAGGCCTTCTTCTGCGCGGGTCCGGGCGACCCCCTCTCCCTGGAGTCGGTGCAGGACCTGGGGGCCCGGGCGCTGGGGCTGTCACCCCGCACGGTGCGCGTGAGCCCCTGGCTGCTCACCGCCCTCGCGTCGGCGGCGGACGGCGTGTCGCGCGTGACGGGCCGCAAGCTGCCCCTGAGCCGGAAGATGGCGCGGCAGCTGCTCGCCCCGGCCTGGACCTGCTCGGGCGCGAAGGCCGAGCGGCTGCTGGGCTTCCGTCCCCAAAGGGGGGTGGAGGACGCGGTGCGCCGCAGCGCCGAGTGGTACCGCGAGCATGGCTGGCTCTAGCCGTGCTAGCAGGGTCGGGGCTTGCCGCCCCCCGGCCCCCTCGTTTCGTTGACCTACCCCCCCTTGGAGTGTCAGGAAGCTGCGCTGCCACATGCCCTCGAAAGCCGCATTTTTCGATGTCGACGGGACGCTCGTGAAGACGAACGTCGTCCACGTCTACGCGTACTACGCGATGAACCGGGGCTCCGTGCTCGGCATCGCCGGCAGGACGCTGAGCACCGCGATGAGCGTGCCGCTCTTCGGCGTCATGGACGCGCTGGACCGCAAGACGTTCAACGAGTTCTTCTACCGGTACTACGCGGGGTTGAGCGAGGACCGGCTCGTCACCATCGCGGAGGACATGTTCGAGGACGTGCTCAAGCCGGCGCTCTTCGAGCAGACCCAGGACCTCATCGACCAGGCGCGCCGCAGCGGCTGCAAGGTCGTGCTCGTCACGGGGGCGCTGGACTTCACCATGCGTCCGCTCGCCCGGCACCTGGGCGCCGATGACCTGATCGCCAACAAGATGCAGTTCGTGGGCGGCAAGGCCACCGGCAAGGTGATTCCGCCCATCATCGAGGGCGCGAACAAGGCGAACTCCATCCGCGCCTACTGCACCAAGGAGGGGCTGACCCTGGACAAGTGCCACGGCTACTCCGACAGCGCCTCCGACTACGCGATGCTCGCGGTGGTGGGACGTCCCACCGCGGTGAACCCGGACCTGCGGCTGCGCTCCATCGCGCGCGCCTACAACTGGCCCATCCTCGACCTCAAGTAGCCCCCTGCCCGCCATGCGCCCGTTCAAGACGCTCCAGAAGCTGTACGACGAGGAAAGCCAGGTCGTCATCACCGAGAAGGGCAGCCCCCCGCGCGCCCTGTTCTACGGCGAGGGCTTCCTCCAGGAAGACCTGCCCGTGGGCACCCGGGTCATCTTCCCCCGGCCGCCCATGGCGGGCGTGCCCAACGTGAAGGCCGCCATCCGCTGGGCCATCAACCACCCGGAGGGCATGGAGCCGCTGCACGCGCTGCTCAAGCCGGGCATGCGCCTGACGTGCGTCATCGACGACATCAGCGTGCCCCTGCCGCCCATGGTCACGCCGGACGTGCGCCAGTCCATCCTGGAAATTGTCCTGGAGCTGGCCGCGGACAGCGGCGTGGACGACGTGCACCTGGTCATCGCCAACGCGCTCCACCGCCGCATGACGGAGGGGGAGATGAAGCGGATGGTGGGCGACAAGATTTTCGACGCCTACTACCCGGACCGCTACTACAACCACGACGCGGAGGACCCGGACGGCATCGTGGCGCTCGAGCGCACGGCGCACGGCGAGGAGGTCTCCGTCAACCGCCGCGTCGCGGAGAGCGACCTCATCGTCTACGTGAACGTGAACTTCGTGCCCATGAACGGCGGGCACAAGTCCATGGGCACCGGCGTGTCCAACTACGCGTCGCTCAGGCACCACCACAACCCGAAGACCATCCGGGCGTCGGACAGCTACATGGAGCCGAAGACCAGCGCGCTCTATCGCAGCAACGAGCGCATCGGGCGCAACATCGACAAGCACCTGAAGGTCTTCCACATCGAGACCACGCTGAACAACCGCATGTTCGGCGCGCCCGTGGACTTCCTGGCCAAGCGCGAGGAGGACTACACCGAGGGCGACCGGCTGAAGTTCCAGGCCATGCGCTACGCGCTGTCGAAGATGCCGCGCGCGGCGGCGCGCAAGGTGCTCAACGCCATCCCCGCGCCCTATGACGTCACGGGTGTGTACGCCGGGGCGACGGAGCCCGCGCACCAGAAGACGCTGGAGACCAGCTGGAAGCAGTACTCGGTGCCGGTGGAGGGGCAGAGCGACATCGTCATCTTCCCCATCCCGTTCATCTCCCCGTACAGCGTCAACTCCATCCTCAACCCGCTGCTCGTGCAGGTGATGGGGCTGGGCTACTTCTTCAACCTCAACCGCGGCGTGCCCCTGGTGAAGAAGGGCGGCGTGCTCATCCTCCTGCACCCGGCCTACGACGAGTTCGACCCCGAGCACCACCCCAGCTACATCGAGTTCTTCCACCGGCTTTTGCCGGAGACGCGCGACTCGATGAAGCTGGAGCACAAGTACGAGAAGGAGTTCGCGGAGAACCCCAGCTACGTGCACCTGTATCGCAAGAACAACGCCTACCACGGCGTGCACCCGTTCTACATGTGGTACTGGGGCGAGAACGGCCGCCAGCACGTGGGCAAGGTCATCGTCGCGGGCGCGGAGAACAACCACGTCCCGGCGCTGCTCGGCTGGGACCGTACCGACACGCTCACCGAGGCCATTGAAGAGGCGCGTGGCTTCATGGGCCGCTCGGCCACCATCAGCCTGCTTCGCATCGCCCCCACGGTGATGGTGGACGTGAAGTGAGGACGGACATGTCACCGCTTCCCGAGCTGAACGTCTCCCAGGTCTTCACCGGCAAGCGCCTGCTCTTCGCCGGTGCCACGGGCTTCGTGGGCAAGGTGACGCTGTCCATGCTGCTGCACCGCTACGGGCAGGAGCTGGAGCGGGTGTACGTGCTCGTCCGCAAGGGCAGCGCGGCCTCCGCCGAGCGGCGCTTCTTCGACAAGGTGGCGACGAGCGAGCCCTTCCAGCCGCTGCGCGACACGTACGGCGAGGAGGGCGCGCTCGAGTTCTTGCGCAAGAAGTGCGAAGTCATCGACGGCGACATCACCGACCCGTGGGTGGGGATGGAGGAGTCGCGGGTGGCGGAGCTGACGGGCCAGGTGCACGCCTTCGTCAACTGCGCGGGCCTGGTGTCCTTCAACCCGTCGCTGGAGGTGGGCCTCAACGTCAACACCCACGGCGTGAAGTACGCGGTGGAGCTGGCGCTGCGCTGGGGCGTGCCGCTCATCCACATGTCCACCTCCTTCGTGGCGGGCAACCGCAACGGGCTCGTCTTCGAGGACGAGGAGGTGCGCGGCTACTTCCCGAAGAAGGACGAGCTGGACGGGCGCGACTTCAGCCTGGAGCAGGAGCTGAAGGACGCGGAGCGCATCGTCGCGCGGCTGCGCGAGCAGGCCGATGACCGCGCGCTGACGTCCACCTTCCGCAAGAAGGCGCTGGACCGGCTGGCCGAGGAGGGCCGCGACGTCAACGACGAGAAGACGCTGCGCCTGGCCGTGGGCCGCGAGCGCAAGCTGTGGCTGAGCGGCGAGCTGGTGCGCGCGGGCATGGAGCGCGCGGCGCACTGGGGCTGGCCCAACACGTACACGTACACGAAGTCCCTGGGCGAGCAGGTCATCGCCGCCACGCCGGGCCTGCGCTACGCGATTGTCCGGCCCTCCATCGTGGAGAGCGCGCGGCACTTCCCCTTCCCCGGCTGGAACGAGGGCTTCACCACGTCCGCGCCGCTGGCCTTCGCCGGCATCAAGGGCCCGGGCGGCATCCCCGCCGGTGAGAACACCATCCTGGACATCATCCCGGTGGACCAGGTGGCGGGGGCGACGCTCGGCATCACCGCGCACTCCATCCAAGTGGAGGAGCGGCGCGTGTACCAGCTCGCGTCCGGCGACGTGAACCCGTTCTACGCCAGCCGCTCGGTGGAGCTGGTGGGCCTGTACCGCCGGCGCTACTACCGCAACCGCGAGTCGGGCAACGCGGTGCTCAACTCCCTGCGCTCGCGGCTGGAGCCGCAGCCGGTGAGCAAGCTGGAGTTCGAGCTGTTCAGCGCGCCCATGCTGGTGCGCGGCGCGAAGTTCCTGAAGAAGGCCATCGACGAGGTGCGGCCCGCCTGGGGCGCGCCCGCCGTGCAGGCCATGCTGGACAAGGCGAAGGTGTCGCTCGACGAGGTGGTGGACGGCAACGCCAGCCTCATCGCGATGACGGAGCTGTTCCTCCCCTTCCTCTACGAGAACCGCTACGTCTTCCGCTGCGACAACACGCGCTCCGTCTACGAGCGCATGGCGCACGCGGACCGGCTGAAGATTCCGTGGGACCCGGAGCACATCGACTGGCGCGCGTACTTCATGGAGACGCACCTGCCGGGCCTGGAGAAGTGGGTGTTCCCGGGCCTGGAGGAGGAGCGCGAGAAGCGCACCGTCATCCCCGCGCACCGGGATTTGCTGGAGATGTTCGAGGCGACGGTGCACGCGTACCGTCACCGGGTGGCCTTCCGCATGGTGTCGGGCGAGAAGGAGGAGCGCTTCACCTTCGGGGAGGTGCACCGCTACGCGGCGCGCGTGGGCAGCTTCCTGCTCAGCTCGGGCGTGAAGGCGGGAGACCGGGTGCTGTTGGTGTCGGAGAACCGGCCCGAGTGGGGCACGTGCTTCTTCGGCATCCTCCGCGCGGGCGCCACCATGGTGCCGGTGGACCCGGGCCTGAGCGAGGCGGAGGTCATCAACATCGCGAAGCGTGCGGAGGCGAAGGTGTGCCTCATGTCCGAGGACGCGGCGCGAGACTTCCCCGGCCTGTTCGGCGCGCTGGGGGACTCGGTCCTCATCGCCAGCCTGGCGCAGGCGATGACGGGCGACCCGGCGGCCAAGGACGACCGCATCGGCACGGTGCGCAAGTCGGCCTCGGCGGATGACCTGGCGAGCCTCATCTTCACGTCCGGCACGACGGGCACGCCCAAGGGCGTGATGCTCACGCACCGCAACTTCGCCTCGCTGGTGGCGAAGCTCGCGGGCGTGTTCGACGTGGGCGTGGGAGACGGCGTGCTGTCCGTGCTGCCCCTGCACCACACCTTCGAGTTCTCCGCGGGCTTCCTCACCCCGTTCTCGCGCGGCGCGGAAATCACATACATCGACGAGCTGACGTCGGACCGGCTGGGCGAGGTCTTCGAGACGGGCCGCATCAGCGCGATGATTGGCGTGCCGGCCCTGTGGCAGCTGCTCCACCGCAAGATGACGCAGGAGTTCGCCAGCCGTCCGCCCATCGTCGAGCAGGCCATCAAGGCGATGATGGCCACGCACGGCGAGCTGCGGAACCGGGCGGACATCAACCTGGGCAAGCTCCTGTTCTGGCCGGTGCACCGCAAGTTCGGCGGTCGCATCAAGGTGCTGGTGTCCGGCGGCTCGGCGCTGCCCGAGGAGGTCCACAAGGCCTTCCACGAGCTGGGCTTCAACATCACGGAGGGCTACGGCCTGACGGAGGCGGCGCCGGTGCTCGCGGTGGCGAACCCGGGCAACAAGCGCACGCCGGGCTCGGTGGGCAAGCCGCTCACGGGCGTCGAGGTGCGAATCCTCAACCCGGACAACGACGGCATCGGCGAGGTGCTGGCCAAGGGCCCCAACGTGATGGCGGGCTACTTCGGGGACCGCGAGGCGACGGAGGCCGTCCTCAAGGAGGGCTGGCTGCACACCGGAGACCTGGGCCGGCTGGACGCCGAGGGGCGGCTGTACCTGGTGGGCCGCGCCAAGGACGTCATCATCGACCACAACGGGAAGAACATCTACCCGGACGAGCTCGAGGAGCTGTACCAGGAGCACCCGCACATCAAGGAGCTGTCCGTCGTCGGCCTGCCCGACGAGGCGGGCGGCGAGAAGGTGGCGTGTCTGTGCGTGCCGGACTACGGCGAGCGCCCCCGCGAGGAGGTGCGCCGCGAGCTGGAGGAGCACTTCCGCAAGACGGGCGCGGGCATGCCCTTCTACCGTCGCGCGAAGGTGCTGCGCTTCTGGGACGGCGAGCTGCCGCGCACCTCCACGCGCAAGGTGAAGCGCAAGCTGGTGGTGGAGGAGCTGCAGCGGCTGGAGCGCATGGCGGCCTCGGCCACCAAGGCGCGCGAGAAGGTGTCCGCCGCGACGACGACGACGACGGGCGGCGTGGCCGACTGGCTCTTCCCGCTCATCGCCGAGGTGAGCCACAAGCCGGTGTCGAGCGTGCGGCCGGAGACGCAGCTGACGGGCGAGCTGGGCTTCGACTCGCTGATGCTCACGGAGCTGTCCTCCGCCTTGGAGGCGGCGGGAGTGCCGCTGCCGGCCATCGATGATTTGACGCAGGTGCAGACGGTGGAGGACCTGCGCAAGCTGGTGGTGGCCTCCGGGAAGCGGCCGTCGGCGGAGACACGGGCGAAGGACATCTCCAAGCAGAACGCGAAGGCGGAGGAGGTGGAGATTCCGGTGCCGGACGTCGTCGCGGACGTGGGCCGGCAGCTGCTCTCGTTCGGGCAGAAGGTGCTCTACGGCGGCGTGTTCGACGTGAAGGTGACGGGCCGTCCCTTCATCCCGATGAACCGCAACTTCCTGGTCATCGCCAACCACGCCAGCCACCTGGACGCGGGCCTGGTGCGGGTGGTGCTGGAGGAGCAGGGAGACCGGCTGGTGTCGCTGGCCGCGCGCGACTACTTCTTCGACACGCCGCTCAAGCGCGCCTGGTTCGAGAACTTCACCAACCTGGTGCCGATTGAACGCCACGGCTCGCTGCGCGAGTCGCTGCGGCAGGCCGGCGAGGCACTGCGCCAGGGTTTCAACGTCCTCATCTTCCCGGAGGGCACGCGCTCGCCTACCGGCGAGCTGCAGGAGTTCAAGTCCACGCTGGGCTACCTGGCGCTGACGTACCGGGTGGACGTGCTGCCGCTGTACATCCACGGGGCGTTCGACGCGCTGCCCAAGGGCAGCGTGTTCCCCAAGTCGAAGGACCTGAAGGTGAGCATCGGTCCCGCGCTGGGTCACGAGGCGCTGCGCGCGCGAACGCAGGGCATGGCGCGCTCGGAGAGCTACCGCTATGCCACGCGCATCGCCGAGGACGCGGTGCGGGAGCTGCGCGACGGACGGGTGTTGCACCTGGACGCGCCCCCTTCGGTGGACGTGCAGGTCATGCCCGCGCATGACGCGCCGGGAGGGAAGAACTCGTGAAGCTGCTGGTGACGGGAGGCACGGGGTTTCTCGGCGCGCATCTGGTGCCGAAGCTGGTGGCGGCCGGGCACACGGTGCGCCTCATCGGGCGCTCGCGTCCGACGGGGCCGGCCTACGAGGGCACCGAGTACGTCGCGGGGGACTTGAAGGACCGGGACGCGGTGCGCCGCGCGCTCGACGGCGTGGAGGGCCTGTACCACCTGGCCGGGCTCGTCTCCTTCCAGCCGAAGGACGCGCGCAAGATGTTCGAGCTGCACGTGGACAGCACGCGGGAGCTCCTGCGTGACGTGCGCGAGGCGGGCGTGAAGCGCGTGGTGCTCGCGTCCACCTCCGGCACCACGGCGGTGTCGAAGGAGGAGGCGGTGCTCGACGAGTCCGCCGACTACCCGCTCACGGTGGTGGCGCGCTGGCCGTACTACCTGTCGAAGATCTACGAGGAGAAGCTGTCGCTGGAGTACTGCCGCAAGCACTCGATTCCGCTCGTGGTGCTCAACCCCAGCCTGCTGATGGGGCCGGGGGATGACCGGCTGTCGTCCACGTGGACGGTGGTGAAGTTCCTCAACCGGGAGATTCCGGCGATGCCGGGTGGCGGCATGTCCTTCGTGGACGTGCGCGACGCGGCGGACGCGTTCCTCCAGGCGCTCACGCGGGGTGAGGTGTACGGCCGCCACCTGATGGGCGTGAACATGACGATGACGGAGTTCTTCCACCGTCTCGAGCGCCTCACGGGTGTCGCGGCGCCCCGGCTCAAGCTGCCCAAGCAGGTGAACATCCTGGGTGGCCACCTGCTGGAGCGCTGGGCGAAGGTGCGCGGCACGCCCGCGCCGCTGGACCCGCAGGAAGTGGAGATTGGCGAGCACTACTTCTGGCTGGACGCCGCCAAGGCCGAGGCCGAGCTGGGCTTCCGCGCGCGGGATGCGCAGGAGACGCTCGCGGACACGGTGAAGCACATCTACGCGAAGCTGCCTCCTGGAAGCCTGCCCGGCACCAAGGGTCGCCTCGGCGAGCTGCGCGACGGGACCTGAGCAACACTCGATATGGGCCGGGACACGGGGCCCGTATCGAGACCCGGGGCCGTGCACGGCTCAAGCACCGTCCCCCAGGGTGAGCCGCACCGACGCGCGCGAGTGATGCCGCCCCGAGAGCGCACCTCGTGGGCACGGCCTCCTCGCCCGCCGCACGAGCCCGTCGGGTAGTAGATGAGCCAGCCGCGAGCACGCCTCGTGGGTACGGCTTCCTCGCCCACTCACCTCGCGCCTCCGCACGGCCCTTGCGCGAGCCTCTCGCGCCATCGGGATGAGCGCGTCCCTCACCGCGGACACGCACACAGGGGCGCGCCCCCGGAGTATCCCGGGAGCCCCCTGCCCTCTCAGTGCTGTCCCGCGCGCACGTTCTTGAGCATCACGGCCGCGACCACCGCGAGCGACGCGAAGACGACCACACCCAGTCCCGCCGCGATGGTGATGCCTTGCGTGAAGGACTCCCGCGCGGGCGCGAGCACCGCGTCGCGCAGCTCCGCGGGGAGCGCGGAGGTCGACGTCACGGCGCCGATGATGCTCTCCCGCACGCTGGCCGCGACGGTGTCCGAAACTCCCGCCGGCACCGCGTCCGCCATGTTCCGCCGGTAGATGGCGGTGGCGAAGCTGCCCAGGATGGCCACGCCCAGCGCCACGCCGAGCTCGCTCGCCGTCTCCGACGCGGACGCGGCCGAGCCCGCCTTCTGTGGCGGCACCGAGCCCACCACCAGGTCCGTCCCCAGCACCGCCATGGGCGCGAGCCCCATCGTCACGATGACCGAGCCGATGACCAGCACGACGGGCCCACCCACGCTGTCCACCCGGGACATCACCAGGTAGCCCACGCTGGAGAGCGCCAGTCCCGCCGCCATGACGTAGCCCGGCCGCATGCGGCGCACGACGAAGGGCCCCAGCGACGAGCCCACCATCATCCCCAGCATCTGCGGCACCATCCACATCCCCGCCTCCAGCGGCGTGCGCCCCGCCACCATCTGGAGGTAGAGCGGCACCAGCAACCCCATCCCGCCGGTGACGATGGCCACCAGCAGCAGGATGAGCAGCGTGGAGCTGAACGCGCGATTGGCGAACAGCCTCGGGTCCAGCAGCGGGTGCTCCAGCGTCAGCTGCCGCCGCACGAACACCAGGCCCATCCCGAGCCCCACCACCAACGCGACGAAGGCCTCCGCCTGCCAGCCGTGCCGCGCCAGCTCCTTGATGCCGTAGATGGTCGGCAGGATGGCCGCGAGCGACAGCACCACGCTCGTCAGCTCCAGCCTCCCCGCCGAGGCATCCCGGTACTCGGGCAGCAGCGCGGGCGCCGTCAGAAGCAGCACCCCCATCACCGGCACGCCCAACAGCAGCGCCGCGCCCCACCAGAAGTGCTCCAGCATCCAGCCCCCGAGCAGCGGCGCGATGACCATGCCGATGAGGAAGCAGTTGAGCCATACGGCGATGGCCACCGAGCGCTGGCCCGGCGCCTGGAACATGTTGCTGATGAGCGCCAGCGTGGAGGGCATCAGCGTGGCCCCCGCGATGCCCAGCGCCGCGCGCGCCGCGATGAGCATCTCCGGGCTGCGCGAGTACGCCGCCACCACCGACGCCACGCAGAACCCCGCGGCCCCCATCAAGAGCAGCTTGCGCCGGCCGATGCGGTCCCCCAGCGTGCCCATCGTCACCAGCAGCCCGGAGAGCATGAAGCCGTAGATGTCCATGATCCACAGCTGCTGCGTGCTGCTCGCGCCCAATTGGGAGCTGAGCTGCGGCAGGGCCAGGTACAGCACCGTCACATCCACCGAGATGAGCAGCGTGGGCAGCACGAGCACCGCCAGCCCCGTCCACTCCCGCCGTCCCGCCCGCGCGGGCACCGGGCTCGCCATGTCCTGCTCCGTCGTCAGCATCGTGGGTCCCCCCGCTCTCGCGGCGAAGCGCTGCCTCGGGATGCCCCAGGTCGGCGCCGAGCCCGCCGACGGCCACGTCGCCGACTCCTGACAACACACCCCTGGCGGCCCGGACACGAGCGCGCCTCTTCCAGGTCCTGTCGATTCAGTCGGGACCGCGCCGTCACGGAGGGGGCCTCGGGAGAAGAGGCCGTCCGCTCCGGAGGCTAGCGGCCCACCGTCTGGCGGGCGCGCTCCACCATCCGCCCCGCCCAGGGCTCCGAGCGGTGGCTCCACACCCAGGCCGCGCCGAGGAAGCTCAAGCCGAGCAGCACGAGCACCAGCCGCGCGAGCACCGAGGGCCCCGCTTCAGCCTGCGCCATGCTCAGCCCACCACCTTGTTACGGCCGGTCTTCTTCGCCTTGTACAGGTTGGCGTCCGCGACCTTGATGAAGTGCGTGGGCTCCGTCATGTCGCCGGTCATCTCCGCCACGCCGATGGAGATGGTCACCGGAATCTCCTTCTCGTCGTAGACAAACGCCTTCTCCGCGATGAGCTTGCGAATCTTCTCCGCGAACAGGCGCGCCTTGTCCGGCCCGTCCTCGGGGATGACCACGGCGAACTCCTCGCCGCCGTAGCGCGCGAAGCACTGCTCGCGGCGCACCAGCCGCTTGACGGACTGGGCCAGCTCCCGCAGCACGTAGTCCCCGGCCAGGTGCCCGTGGACGTCGTTGATCTGCTTGAAGTGGTCGATGTCGAACATCATCAGCGACAACGTGCCCTTGTACCGGCTGGAGCGCCCCATCTCCCGCTCGAGGTACTCGAGGAAGAAGCGCTTGTTGTTCACGCCGGTGAGGCCGTCCGCGATGGTCAGCGTGTAGATGGTCTCGTGGTACTGGGTCTCGATGTTGTCGCCATCGAGGAACTTGAAGATGGAGCCGCCGACCTTGATGAGGTCGCCGCTGCGCAGGGGCTGGGCCTGGAGCACCTCCTGGTCGTTCAGGTAGGTGCCGTTGGTGGAGCCCAGATCCTCCACCAGCATCTTCCCGCCCCGCCCCAGCACGCGGGCGTGCCGGCGGGAGACGTTGTCCAGGTCCACCACGATGTGGTTGTGCTGGTCCCGGCCAATGGTCAGCTCGGAGTCGTCGACAAGGTACTTCTTGCCGAGCTCCGGGCCGTGGATCTGCACGAGGCAGCACTCGGTGCTGCGCTCCGGGCGCAGATCCAGGGAGGAAATCTTGGTGACGCGCGTTTCGTCGCCTGACATCGCCGCCAAGGCTAGCACGACCCCGTTTTCGGAAGCCAAGCAACCCAGGTGGGAACCGTGCTTCCCGGCGCCCTGCCGGAGCCCCGGGGGCGCCGATGTCCCACATCTGGGGAGTCCGGCCTGGTGAAGAGGACGTGGGCGGGCGGTTGGGCACTCAACGAAGGCAGCCGAGCAGGCCTCGGCGCCCTTGTCGCCCGAGGGGGGCGGACTAACGTCCGGCCCACCTATGTCCAAAGTCCTGGCGATGATTCTTGCGGGCGGCGCTGGCACGCGCCTGGAGCCCCTCACCCGTGAGCGGGCCAAGCCCGCCGTCCCCTTCGGGGGGCGCTACCGCATCATCGATTTCGCCCTGTCGAACTTCACCAACTCCGGCGTCTACCGCGTCAAGGTCCTCACCCAGTACAAGAGCGACTCGCTCAACAACCACCTGTCCCGCGCCTGGCGGATGTCGGCCTTCCTGGGCCACTACGTGGAAGCCGTGCCCGCGCAGATGCGGACCGGCGTGGACTGGTACAAGGGCAGCGCGGACGCCATCTACCAGAACCTCAACATCATCACGGACGAGGAGCCCGACTTCATCTTCGTCTTCGGCGCGGACCACGTGTACCGGATGGACACGCGGCAGATGCTCGACTTCCACGTGTCCAAGCGCGCCGCGTGCACGGTGGCCGCCATCCCCGTGCCCATCGAGCAGGGCCGCGAGTTCGGCATCATCGACGTGGGCCCCGACGGGCGCATGCGCCAGTTCCTGGAGAAGCCCAAGGACCCGCCGCCCATGCCGGGCAACCCGAAGATGTGCCTGGCCTCCATGGGCAACTACCTCTTCACCACGGAGGTCCTGGTGCAGGAGGTGGTGCGTGACGCCGCCAACGAGGCGAGCGCGCACGACTTCGGCAAGTCCATCATCAGCGAGCTCTACAAGTACGCGCCGGTGTACGTGTACGACTTCGCCACCAACGAGATTGCCGGGCAGGAGGGCAAGGAGCGCGGCTACTGGCGGGACGTGGGGAACATCGACGTGTACTACCAGTCCAACATGGAGCTGGTGGAGGTGGACCCCATCTTCAACCTCTACAACGACCGCTGGCCCATCCACACGCAGGCCAACAACTACCCGCCGGCCAAGTTCGTGTTCGCGGACCAGGACAACCAGCGGGTCGGCCACGCCACGGACTCGCTCATCGCCGAGGGCTGCATCATCTCCGGCGGCAAGGTGAACCGCTCCGTGCTGTCCCCGAAGGTGCGCGTCAACTCCTACTCGGAGGTGGAGGCGTCCATCCTCTTCGAGAACGTCACCATCGGCCGCAGGAGCCGCATCCGCAAGGCCATCATCGACAAGAACGTGGAGATTCCGCCGGGCACGACGATTGGCTACGACCCGGTGGAGGACAAGCGGCGCTTCCACGTCACGCCGGATGGCGTGGTGGTGATTCCCAAGGGCATGAAGGTGACGTGAGGCGGCCATGGGCGCGTCGGGCGGGCTCCACCTTCGGCCAGCACGGGACTCGGACCGGCGCGCCCTGTGGCGCGTCCACACCGAGGCGGTGGGGACGTTGTGTCAGGGCGTCTATGCGCCCGACGAGCTGAGCACCTGGGTGCGGCTGTTGCGGCCGGAGGGCTATCTGCGCCCGGACCGGCCGCGCACCGTGCTGGTGGCGGAGCGGGACCGGCGGCTGGTGGGCTTCGGCCAGCTGGACCCGCTCAACGGGGAGCTGGAGGCGCTGTATGTGCTTCCGGACCAGGTGGGCCACGGCGTGGGCACCCGCCTGCTCGCCGCGCTGGAGTCGGTGGCCTGGGGCGGAGGGAGTCCCCAGGTGGGCCTGGACGCGAGCCTCAACGCGGAGGACTTCTACCGTCACCGGGGCTACGTGTCGCTGCACGAGGCGCGGCGGCCCCTGACGGCGCGGGTGCAATTGGCCTGCGTGCGGATGCAGAAGCGCAGGCCCGTGCTGCCGACGCGCCGTGGGGCCACCACGGGAGCACCCGCCCCTATCTGAAGGCGGCCTTCACCTCGGGCTTGAAGAGCACCACCAGGGCCCAGATGCTGATGGGGAGCGCCAGGCAGCCACAGGTGCCACAGCATGGCACCAGTGACGCGAAGCCACCGGCCACCGCGAGCCCCCAGTTCTGGAGCTGCTTCATCTTCAGCGCGCCGAAGAAGGCGAGCGCGTTGAGGAGGATGACGGGGCCGTACCACATGAGCCGGCCCGCGAAGGAGGTGGTGGAGGTGAGCAGGGCGCGGTTCTGCTCCATCGCGTCGCGATAGGGCGCGAGCGCCGGGTTGTTGAAGAGCTGCTCCATGTCATCCGGGTTCACCGGCGACAGCAGGCTGAACATGGCCCACAGCAGGCTCACGCCGGCCAGCACCATGAGCAGGATGGCCGGAACCGACACGGCGTCCTTGGGGTTGGAGCGAGGAAAGCCGTCTCCCGCGGGAGCTCCGTAGGTGTTCTCCATGTCCGTGTCTCTCCCTTGCTGCGTGAAGGGTGGGCCCGGGCCCACGCGCGTGGGGCGCATTCCAGCCAGGGGACGGGGCGTGGACCAAGGAAAATGGCACGCCGCCGTCCCCGGACTGTCGTTGTAGCTCAGGCCTTGAAGGTGAGCAGCGGGGCCAGCCGGGCCACTTCGCGGACGATGCCGGCCTCCACCTGGGAGTCCACCACCGGACGGATGGGCTTGTAGGCGGCGGGGGCCTCCTCCACCCGGCGCTCGGCGCGCAGGGAGATGCAGTCCACGCCCGACAGGCCCAGCGCGGCCTCGCTGTGGTCCGCTCCGCCGCGCGACATGGAGAAGCGCGAGCGGGCGCGGCCCGCCCCGTGCGACGCGGACTCGAGCGAGCGCGCGTCGCCGCACCCCACCATGAGGAAGGACGTGGCACCCATGGAGCCGGGGATGATGACGGGCTGTCCGTCGCCCGCGGGGCAGGCCCCCTTGCGCGCCAGCCACCCGCCCTCGTACGGGAGCGTGAGGTTGTGGGGCACGTCGTAGACGAGCGGCGCCTCCACGTCCCCGAACAGCTCGCGGAGCGTCTGGCGCAACAGCTCCGCGAGCAGCAGCCGGTTGAGGAAGGCGTAGTTGGCGGCGGTGGCCTCGGCCTCCAGGTAGCCAGCGACGAGCGCCTCGTCGGCGAGCGGGAGGATGCCGCTCTCCGGGAAGGGCGCGCCCTGGGGCCAGGCCTTGCGCGTGCGCTCCCGCCAGGCCACCCCCACGTGCTTGCCCACGTCCCGGCTGCCCGAGTGAATCATGAACGCGAGCTGGCCTTCACGCACGCCCCACGCCCAGGCCCGCGCGCGGTCCTCGACGGCCTCCACGCGCTGCACCTCGACGAAGTGGTTGCCTCCGCCGATGGTGGCCAGGCCCGCGTCGCGCACCACGCCCTCCCGGGTGAGCGCGTCCGGTGCCCAGGTCGGGTCGCCGTGCAGCGCGCCGCCCAGGTGGATGCGGGCCACCTCCGCGTCGAGCTGCGCCAGGTCCGCGGTGCGAGCGCAGCCCAGCGGCGTGTCCAGCGTCTCCAGCAGCCAGCCGGGGAGGCCGTCACGCAGGAGCGCGGTGGAGGCGCGCGAGGACATGGCGACGTCCCGCGTGCCGAAGAAGTAGTGGCCCTTCATGCGCTCGACGAAGTCGTCCCGGCGGGAGAGGAAGTCCTCCACCGACAGGTCGGCGACGTGCAGGCGCATGCCGCAGTTGATGTCGGTGCCCACGGCGCCGGGGACGACGAGCCCCCGCGTGTGCAGCACCGAGCCGATGGCCACGCCGGAGTCACCCGGGTGGAAGTCGGGGGTGGCGCGCACGCGGAGGACCTCTCCGCCGCCCGGGTGCTTCAGGGCCGCGAGGTGCGCGAGTTGTTGGAAGGCCTTGCCCTCGACGGGCAGGTCCGGGGGGAGGAGCACCTCGGCGGGCGGCGCGTTCGCGTCACCCAGGAGGCGCACGGAGTAGAGGCGACCGTCATAGGTCACCTCGAGCCCCTCGCGGGCAAGCGCCCGCAGGAGCCGATTCAGTTTCGGCTGCATGACCCAACTCGGGAATGCCCCGAGGGCTCACGTACGAGCGCCCCGGGGGGACGTGGCGGAGGAGATGGTGGACCTTGGGTCAGCAGCCGCGGTCGCCGGACGGCCCGAAGGCCATCCTCAGCGCGCAGGGACGCCGTGGGTCCACGAACCTGACGATGTCCCTCGCCCGGGCGCTACTACGTCGCGCCGGACAGGCCCCCATCCACGTTGATGGCCGCGCCGCTGATGTAGCCACCGCGCGGCGACAGCAGGAAGGCCACCACGTCGGCGAACTCGTCCGCGCGGCCCACGCGCCCCAGGGGGATGCCCGCGTTGCGCGCCATCTCCGCCTGGAACGTCTCCACCGGCTTGCCCAGCTCCTGCGCCCGGCGCACCCACTGGCCGCTCTCGATGATGCCCACCAGCACCGCGTTGACGCGGATGTTGCGCGACCCCAGTTCCTTCGACAGCGCCTTGGTGAGCGCCAGGCCCGCGGCGCGAGACACCGACGACGGCGTCGACTGCGCACCCGGCGTCTTCGCCCCAATCGCCAGCACGTTGACGATGGCGCCACCACCCGCCTCGCCCAGCAGCGGCAGCACATGGCGCGACGCGCGCACGGCCGCGAACAACTTGAGCTGCAGGTCCGCTTCCCACTCCGCGTCCGACACCGACGCGAAGGGCCGCGCCGCCGCGGTGCCGGCGTTGTTCACCAACGCGTCCACCCTGCCCCACCGCGCATGCGCGGCGTCGACGAAGTGCTCCACCTCCCACGCCTTGGACACGTCCGCCTGCACCGCGAGCACGTCCCCGCCCTCGGCCCTCAGCGCCTCGGCCGTGGCCGTCAGTCGCTCCGCGCCCCGGGCGCAGAGGGCCACCTTCGCCCCCTCGCGCACGAGCCGCCGGGCCACCGCCGCCCCCAGCCCGTCCGAGCCCCCCGTCACCAGCACCACCTTGCCACCCAGCTCCAGGTCCACGTGCGCCTCCGTCCCGGGCCATGACACCAGGAGGCCCGGGAGAGCGCCACCTGCCTGGCCACCGCCGCGCGGCCGATGACGCCGCGCGCACGGTGGAGGCTACGCCATCACGCCGGCTGCTTCACCGGCACATGCCGCTTCTTGTCGAAGGCCACCAACGTGTTGGCGATCTCCTCGTTCACCAGCCGCAGCATGTCCTGCTTCTCCCGGAACGGGAGGAAGGCGCTCTTGAAGCCGGAGACGATGATGGTCGCCAGGTCGTCCAGCGACAGCCCCAGCTCCTTGTGCGCCACCCACAGCTCCTTCGTCACCGTGGTGTCGGTGATGAGGCGGTTGTCGGTGTTGATGGTCACCCGCAGGCCGTAGTCGAAGTAGAACTTCAGCGGGTGCGCCTGGAGGCTGGACACCGCGCCCGTCTGCACGTTGGACGTGGGGCAGACCTCCAGCGGAATCCGGTGGTCGTTGACGTAGTTGAGCAGGTCCCCGTCCTCGCGCAGCCGCGTGCCGTGGCCGATGCGGTGCGAGCCCAGGTTGTGGATGGCCTGGGAGATGGACTCGGGGCCGTACGCCTCACCGGCGTGCGCGGTGCAGTTGACGTTGTTCTTGAGGATGAGCTGGAAGGCGTCCTTGTGGTCCTTGGCGGGGAAGCTCGCCTCGGCGCCGGCCAGGTCGAAGCCGATGACGCCCCGGTTCTTGTAGGCCACCGACAGCTCCGCCAGCCGCATGGACGTCTGCGGGTTGATGTGGCGGATGCCGCAGACGATGACGCCGCACTTGATGCCCGTCTCGCGCTTGGCCACGCGCAGGCCCTCGAGCACCGAGTCGATGACCGTGGTCATCTTCAGGCCCTTCTGCAGGTGCAGCGCGGGCGAGTAGCGCACCTCCAGCCAGCGCACGTTCTCCGCCGCCGCGTCCACCGCCAGCTCGTACGCCGCGCGGTAGAGCGCGTCCGCCGTCTGGAGCACCGAGAGCGTCACGTCGAACGCGACCAGGTACTCCTCCAGGCTCTTGCACACCTCCCCCATGTGGATGGCGCGCGCCAGGCCGTCCTCGGTGTCCGCGGGCAGCTTCACCTTCTGCTGCTCGGCCAGCTCGAGGATGGTCTTCACCCGCATGGAGCCATCCAGGTGGCAATGCAGGTCCGTCTTGGGGAGCGCGTGCAGCAGTTCCTCCGTCACCGCCAGCGTGGGGGGCGGGACGAAGTCCGTCCGCCGGGCTCCAGAAGGGATGCCGGTGGCGCTGGGAATCTCGTCGTCACGAATCGTAGGCATGGTCGAATTTCCTTCCTTACGCCATCCTCCAAACCATGTCGCCCCGCGCGTGTCCATGCAGGCACACCCTCCTCGCCCTGGCCCTGACATTGGTGTCGGCCGCGGGGTGTCGAGAACCCGCGCAGACGGCCTTCCGGTACTCCACGGATGCATCCTCCCGCGCGGGCCTGACGCCGCTGTCCGACGGGGTCCTCACCGGCAACGAGGCCGGCGCCGTGGTGCGCCTGGACCGGACGGGCACCCTCCTATGGCGGGTGACCCTGGGTCGCGAGGTGGCCACGCGCCCCGTCGTGGCGGGCGACAGCGTCATCGCCGGGACGGTGGCCGGGGACCTGGTGTCCCTCTCCCTGGCGGACGGCTCGGAGCGCTGGCGCATCACCGGTGAGCCCCCCGTCCTGACGCCCCTCGTCGTGGCTCCGGGCGGGCAGTCCCTCTTCGTGGTGGCCCCGGATGGCGCGGTGCGTTCGCTCGCGGCGGACACCGGGAAGGTCCGCTGGAGGACCCCCGCGCCCAAGTCCGCCGAGCCTCCACCAGAGTCGAGCCGGGGCCTCCCCGCGCCAGTGCTGGCCGACGGACGGCTCGTCGTCGCGCTCGGCGGCGCGGGCCTCGTGGCCCTGGCCGTGGCGGACGGCGCCACGCTCTGGCGGCAGGCCACGGAGGACGTGCTCGGCCTGGAGGCGGAGGGTGACGTCCTGTTCCTCGGCACGAAGGCGTCCCAGGTCCGGGCCCTCCGCGCGAAGGACGGCGGGATGCTCTGGGAGAAGACCGTGGCGGACTCGCTCACGGGCCCGCCGTCCCTGGCGCTGGGCATGTTGTGGGTGGGCGCGCGGACGCAGGGCGCGCCGGTGCTGGTGGGGCTCTCTGCGTCGGACGGGAAGGAGCTGGCGCGCATGGGTCTGCCCGACCCGCTCACCACGCGCGTGGCCGAGGCCATCGGGGAGCTGCTCCTGGTGCCCACGCAGGGACGGCAGGGGCGGCTGGTGGCACTCAAGCGTCCGACGTGGGAGCGCGCGTTCTCCCTGCGCACCGACACGGCGCTGCGCTCGCCGCCGGTGGTCCAGGGGGACCAGGTGTTCGTGCTCGGACAGGACGGGCGGGTGCTGTCCTGGAAGCTGCGCCCGCTCGAGAACAGTCCCTGAGGCGAACCCTGTCTGTCAGACGCCTTCGTGCCAGCGCGTCCCTGCCGGAATCCGCGCCCGTCCGACGAGGCCTTACACGCTCAGGACTCTGCTGGTTCGAATCCAGCCTCCTCCATTCACGTGGAGGGGTAGCCAAATGGTCAAGGCACCAGATTAAAAACCTGGCAGTCGACCCTCATGGCTTCCTCACTCGGGCGCGGACTGCCCCACCCCGCTACCCTGGCATCAGGAAGCGGGCGATGACGCGCTTGAGGCCCACGGCGCCGCCGAACTCCACCGTCACCTTCGCGTTGGGCCCCGTGCCGTCCGCGGCGACGATGCGGCCCACGCCGAACTGCTCGTGCCGCACGCGCATGCCGCGCACGTCGCCGCTCACCCCGTCCATGTCCGACGCCTGCGAGTAGGAGCGGTCGATGCGCGGACCGTCGTCCTCGTCCCAGGTCCGCTTGCGCGGCGCCGCCATGGGGGCGGGCCGGGGCGGCTCCGGGATGTCCTGCTCGCTGATGCCGAACAGCTTGGGAGGCACGTCGCGCAGGAAGCGGCTGGGCGGGTTGTAGCGCAGCTCACCGAACAGCGAGCGGCACTGCGCCAGGCTCACGAAGAGCCGCTTGCGCGCGCGCGTGAAGCCCACGTAGCAGAGCCGCCGCTCCTCGGCCATCTCCTCGCCGTTGTCCGGGTCCTCGCCCTTGAGCGCGCGCGAGTGCGGGAAGACGCCGTCCTCCAGCCCCGTGAGGAACACCGCGTCGAACTCCAGCCCCTTCGCCGCGTGCAGCGTCATCAACGCCACCCGGCCCTCGCCCACCTCCGCGTCCGCGTCGCCCACCAGCGAAATCTGCTCGAGGAACGCCTGCAGCGGGGGCGTGTCCGCCGACAGGGGCGCCGCGTCCACCTCCGGAGGCACCTCGACCTGAGGCCCGGACGCCGCGGCCACCGCCGCCGCCGCGCGGTTCAGGTCGAACTCCTGCGCGGCGCCCAGGAACTCGCGGAGGTTCTCCGCCCGCGTCGTCGACTCGTCGCTGCCCTCGGCGACCAGCGTCTCCACCAGCTTCGTCTCGCGGAGCATCTCGTCCACCGCGCTCGCCGCGTCCGTCGTCCCCTGCGCGTAGCGGTGCAGGGACTCCAGCAGCCCGTGGAAGGTGCGCAGCCGCTTCACCGCGGTGGTGTTGAGCGCGGGGATGAGCCCGGGCTCGGCGAGCACTTCGTAGAGGCTCTGGTTGCGGGTGTTCGCGTGGTCCACCACCCGCTCCACCGTGGTGTCGCCGATGCCGCGCGCCGGCGTGTTGATGATGCGCAAGAGGTCCGCGTCCGAGCGCGGGTTCACCATCAACCGCAGGTACGCGGACGCGTCCCGCACCTCGGCCCGGTCATAGAAGCTGCGCCCGCTCACCAGCGTGTACGGCACGCGCGCCAGCCGCAGCGCCTCCTCCAGCACGCGGCTCTGCGCGTTGACGCGGTAGAACACCGCCATGCTGGAGAACTTGATGAAGCCCTCCCGCTGGAGCGCGAGAATCTGCCGCGCGACCTCCTGCGCCTCCATCCGCTCGTCGCGGTTGAGCATCAGCTGGAGCGTCTGGCCCGCGGGCCGGTCCGACCACAGCTTCTTCTCCATCCGGCGCGTGTTCTTCCGGATGACCTCGTAGGCCGCGTCCAGGATGTTGCGGTCCGAGCGATAGTTCTGCTCGAGCTTCACCACCTTGGCGCCTGGGTACTCGCGCGGGAAGTTGAGGATGTTGTCCACGTCCGCGCCGCGCCAGCGGTAGATGGACTGGTCGTCGTCACCCACGACGACCAGGTTCGCCGAGGGCGGCGGCGCCAGCTGCTTGAGCAGCGCGTACTGCACGGGGTTGGTGTCCTGGAACTCGTCCACCAGCACGTGGTGGAAGCGCCGGCGGTAGTTCTCCAGCACCTCCGGCCGCTTGCGGAAGAGCGTCACCAGCAAGAGCAGCAGGTCCCCGAAGTCCACCGCGTTGGCCGCGCGCAGGCGCTCCTGGTACGCGTGGTAGACGCGCTGGACGAGCAGCCCGCGCTCGTCCCCGGGCTCCACCTCCATGTCCTCGGGCAGCCGGGCCTGGTTCTTCTCCTGGTCGATGCGGCTCAGGATTTCGCGCGGCTGCATGGACTGCTCCAGCCCCGCCTCGCGCATGGCGCGCTTGACGACGTTGAGCTGGTCGCCGTCGTCGTAGATGACGAACGAGCGGGTGAGCCCCACGTGCTCCGCCTCCCGGCGAAGAATCATCGCCGCCGAGGAGTGGAACGTGCTCACCACCAGGTCGTTCGCCTGACGCCCCAGCAGCTGCACCAGGCGCTCGCGCATCTCGCGCGCCGCCTTGTTGGTGAAGGTGACGGCGAGGATGCGCCAGGGAAACACCTCGTGGACCTTCACCAGGTACGCCACCCGGCGGGTGATGACGCGCGTCTTGCCGCTGCCCGCGCCCGACAGGACGAGGAGCGGGCCGCCGTGGTGCAGCACGGCCTCGCGCTGGGGGTCATTCAGGTCTTCGAGGAGGGCGGATTCGTGGGCGTTCACGGGCGACTCGGGGGGAGCCCCTGCTTCTAACGTCTTTCACCGTCCGGTGGGCGTCCTTCCGCACCCCCTGACACGCCCGGCCGGTCCCTCGGGCGCCGAGGCTCGGGTATATAGGGCCGGACATCATGTCCGACGCCCCCTCCGTCCCCCCGGCGAAGCCCTCCCAGGCCGCGCTGGACCGCTACGCCGAGCTGTTCAACCAGAGCCTCACCCTGCGCCACTTCGGCGCCCAGGTCGCCTTCCCGGAGGGTCGCAAGGTGGTGGTCACCATCCCCGAGCTCAAGCCCGAACACCGCGGCGGCGTGGGCAGCGCCGCGGCCGTCAACGGCGGCATCCTCGCCGCCCTCTTCGACTACGCCATCGGCACCAGCGGCGCGCTGGTGGACCCGTCCCGGAGATGCGCCACCGTGCAGCTCTCCATGAGCTTCCAGCGCCCCGTCACCGGCGACCACCTGCGCGTGGAGGCCGAAATCGACAGCCAGGGCCTCACCCTGCTGTTCGCCACCGCCCGCGTCTACGACAGCGAGAACCGCGTCTGCGGCCAGTGCCAGGGCGTCGTCCGCCTCTCCAACCTCCCCTGGCCCTCGGGGGAAAGCCCCGCCGCGAACTGACCTTTGGCCACCCCTCCGCACATCCTGCTGGCGCCCGGCGATATGTCCGCCACGGACGTACGTTCCCCGGAGACCGGGGAGCGGCCAGAGCCCCCAGACGCAGCAGAGCGACGGGAAGACGGCATGAATGCAGCCGTGCAGGGCCTGCGGATGACGACGGTTCGACTAGCGAGGGAAGCCGAGGAGCCGATGGAGGCGGCGCGCGGGGCGGACGAGGAGGTCCTGGCGCGCAAGGCGCTCGCCGGCGACCGGTCCGCCTGGGACGCGTTGGTTGCGCGCCACCACCGCCGCGTCGTGGTATCGCTCCTGGCCCGGGGCGTCCGGGTGGACCGGGCCCACGAGCTCGCCCAGGAGACGTGGGCGAGGCTCATCCAACAACAGCAGCGTGGGCTGCTGACGGAGCTGCGCCTGCCCAACCTCGCCCTCACCCAGGCGGCCTTCCTGGCCGCGGACGATGCCCGCCGGGCCCGGCGAGAGTCCATCTCCGGGGCGGTGGAGGAATTGCCCGAGCGTCAGCATCCGGTGGACCCGGCCGTGTCCGCCGAGCGTCGTCTGCTGTCCGAGGAACAACTGTCCCGCGCCCATGCCGCGCTCGCCCAGGTGTCGCCGAGCGCGCGGAGCGTCTTCCTCCTGGCCTGTGACGGCCAGGAGCTACCCCATGCCGAAGTCGCCGCGAAAGTCGGACTCTCCGTCCAGCGCGTGCGGCAGATCCTGTGCGAGGTGCGCAAGAAGCTGCGCTCCGCGCTCGAGGAGGAGACCCATGCTTAAGCCCCACCTGACCCGCGACTCCGCGGAGCAGTACATCCTGGGCGCGCTCGCCCCGGAGAAGGCGGCGGCGTTGGAGGCCCACACGCTGGAGTGTGAGCCTTGCGCCCTGCTGCTGCAGGAAGAGGCGCTCCTGTCCGAACAGCTCAACGAGGTCGCCCAGGACTGGAGCGTCCGCGAGGAGCGCGTGGCGCGTCCCGCGCGCTGGCACGCGCGCCGCGCGGCCGCGGGCGTCGCCATCGCGGCCCTGGCGGCCTCGCTGGCCCTGGTGCTGCTGCCCGGGGGCAAGGCCACGCAGTCGCGGGAGCTGGAACCCGGGGAGGCGCTGCCGCCCACACTGACGCTCGGACTGGAGGAGGACCTTCCGGCGACGAACGTGGTGGCCTGCCCGGACCTGGCCACGCAGGCGTTCTGCACGCGCAAGGCGGCGGAGCGGGGCCTGCTGGTCATGACCCCCTCGGGCATCGCCGAGGTCCCCCGCTATGAGGCCCGGACGGGTCTCCCCGAGGGCGCGCTGAGCGCGCGCCAGCCCGTGTCGCTGTGAGGACGCCCGCCATGGACTTCCGGAAGAATCTCGCCGCCCTGCTGCTCGCCCTGGCCGCGCCCGCGGCCCTGGCCGAGCCGTCGGGCAGCACGCCGAAGCTGCCGGTGGGCTGGTACGTCACCGAGAGCGCCCCCAAGCGCTACGAGGCGGGCGTGGACACCAGCGCCCCGTGCGAGGGCAGCCGCAGCGCGTACCTGCGCTCGCTGAGCCACGACGAGGCGGGCTACGGCACCTTCATGCAGGCCTTCGGCGCGCAGGACTTCCGCGGCAAGCGGCTGCGCTTCTCCGCCGCCACACGCGTGAAGGACGTGGATGGCTGGGCGGGGCTGTGGATGCGCGTGGAGGGGCCGGACCCCAAGCAGCCGCTCGCCTTCGACAACATGCAGTCGCGCGCGCTCGTGGGCACCCGCGGCTGCAAGCGCCACGAGGTGGTGCTGGACGTGCCCAAGGAGGCCACCACCATCATGGCGGGCCTCATCATGAGCGGCACGGGCCAGGCGTGGCTGGACGGCGTGCGCTTCGAGGTGGTGGACGAGTCGGTCGCCGTGACGGACCTGCTCGCCTCGCGCCCGCTGGTGGCCTCCACCGGCCCCGCCGGCCTGGACGAGCCCACGCCGGTCGCGAAGAACGACCAGCTCCCCGTGGGCCGCGTGGGTGACATCTGGTTCAACAACGGCCGCATCGCGGCGGCCAAGCCGTACACGCGGCGCCAGGACGGCGTCTGGGTCAGCATCCTCTCCGAGGAGATCTACGAGCACGGCATCGCCGTGACGGGCACCTTCGGCCAGCGGCAGGTGGACCTCCGCGTGAAGGCCGGCACGTCGCTCACGCACATCGAGGGCAGCTGGGGCGAGGAGCCCGTCAGCATCCAGCTCAGCCCGGACGCGCTCACCATGAAGTGGGGACGGCTGGCGCGGCAGCTGAAGCGGGACAAGGACGCGCCGGTGGACAGCACCTGCAACCGCTATGTGACGACCGAGGGTCCGCGCGTCCTGGACCTCGTCGACGTGTGCGGCGCCGCGCTGAGCACCCGCCCGCCCAC
>NZ_SRLW01000090.1:0-32591 GCF_006518215.1 Myxococcus sp. AB025B | reverse complement strand
GGGCGGAGAGGGGGGACGCGGGGCCCGGCCGGGAGACAGACCGAGCCGGGCCTCCGCGGGGGCTTTCACGGAGCAACCTGACGGATGGGACAGGATGGACGACCGGAACTTCGCGTCACGTGGCCGTGGTATCTTGAAGCTCATGTCTGCTTCCGACCAGGCCCGCACAACACCTCCGATTCCCGACGTGAAGAGTGATCCGGTCTGGAAGGTCGAGGCGCGGGAGTCCGGCGACGAGGCCCTCCACGTCACGCTCCCCTACGAGCAGGGCCGCCGCGCGTACGACGCCTCCACCGTGCGCCGCTTCCGGCTGACGGTGGTGGAAGGCCCCCAGTCCGGCAGCACGTGGGAGTCCACGGCGGACACGTGCTCGGTGGGCTCGCATCCGCTCAACGACTTCGCGGTGGATGACTCCACCGTGTCGCGCTTCCACTGCGAGATTCGCATCGGGCCCAAGGGGCCGCAGGTGCGCGACCTGGACAGCCTCAACGGCGTCATCCTGGACGGCGTCCTGGTGATGGAGGGCGTGCTGCGCAGCGGCTCGCTGCTGCGGCTGGGCCGGGTGGTGCTGCGCTTCGACTTCAGCGCGGAGAACAACCGGCTGCCAGTGTCGGAGAGCACGCGCTTCGGGACGCTGGTGGGCGCGTCGGTGGCCATGCGCGTGTGCTTCGCGATGATGGAGCGCGCCGCTTCGCGCGACGTCACCGTGCTGCTGGAGGGCGAGACGGGCACGGGCAAGAGCCAGGCGGCCCAGGCCATCCACGAGGCGGGCCGGCGCAAGGACGGCCCCTTCCTGGTGGTGGACTGCGGCGCCATCCCCGCGCACCTCCTGGAGAGCGAGCTGTTCGGCCACGAGAAGGGCGCCTTCACCGGCGCGCTCCAGCGCCGCGCGGGCGTGTTCGAGGAGGCCATCGGCGGCACCGTCTTCCTCGACGAGATCGGCGAACTGCCCGCGGAGCTGCAACCCAAGCTGTTGCGCGTGCTGGAGAACCGGGAGATCCGCCGCGTCGGCAGCAACACGTACCAGCCGGTGGACGTGCGACTGATGGCGGCCACGCACCGCGACCTGCGCGCGGAGGTGAACGCGGGGCGCTTCCGCTCCGACCTCTTCTTCCGCCTCGCGGTGCTGAGAATCGCCCTGCCGCCCCTGCGTCAGCGGCCCGAGGACCTGCCGCTGCTGGTGGAGGGCATCCTGGGCACGCTGGGCGCGGACAAGGAGCGCACCGCGTCCCTGCGCACGCCGGACTTCCTGGCCCGGCTGCGCTACGCGGCGTGGCCCGGCAACGTGCGCGAGCTGCGCAACTACCTGGAGCGCTGCCTCGTCTTCGAGGAGGCGGTGGAGCTGACCGAGGACGAGTCGCGCTCGGGCAACCCCATGGAGGTGGACCCCACCCTGCCCTACGCGGACCAGCGCCGCCGCGCCGTCGACGACTTCGAGCGTCGCTACCTGCGCGCGCTCCTGGAGAAGCACCAGGGCAAGGTGGCCCAGGCCGCCGTCACCGCGGGCATGGACCGGGTGCACCTCTACCGGCTGCTGCGTCGGCACGGCATCAAGCCGTGAGCGTCACCGCCGTCCGGTGACGCGGGACCAGATGGCCCCGCCACCGGGCAACGGCGCCGCGAGGAAGCCGGACTCCAGCCCTCGCAGCGCCGACTCGGTGGCCACCAGCCCTCCGTCCGTCGCATCCGCCACCCAGCCCGGCAGGTGCAACAGGCTCGCGCCCGCGCGGCCCTCCGCTCCCGGTAGTTGGTCCACGTGGACGGTGATGGCCAGGCGGACCGGGGACGCGGTCTCGCGAGCGTCCTGGTCTCGCGCCCCCTCCTGCTCCAGGAGGGACAGCGCCGCCGCCAGCACGCGCTCTCGCACGGCGCGCTCGGAGGCCGCGTCATCGGGCAGCGGCGCCAGCGCCATCAGACAGCCGCTCCCCTCCAGCCGCACCTCCAGCCCCACCTCGCGGGCAACCAGGCCCGTGCGCTCCAGCAGGGAGTCCATGCGCTCCAGGCTCGTCGAGTCGGGAGCGTGGGCCAGGCGGGCCTCCGCGTAGAGCGCCACCGCGTGGCCCGGGTTCGCGCGAGGCCCCACGCCACCCACCGCTCGACGCAGCTCCTCCAGGAACAGGGCCACGTCCGGGTAGCGCTCCTCCCGAGTCTTGGCCAGACAGCGCGCCACCACGTCATCCAGCCCCGAGGGCACGGGCGCGCGCTCGGTGGGCCTGGGGGGCGGCGCGTGCAGGTGCTGCTCCTCCACCTCGTGCCGCGTGGCGCCCTGGAACGGCGGCTGCCCGGTGACGAGCTGGAACAGGAGCACGCCCAGCGCATACAGGTCCGTGCGCGCGTCGGGCACCTCTCCGCGGATCTGCTCGGGCGCCATGGACAGCGGCGTGCCCAGGGCGACGCCCGTGTGCGTGAGCGATGAGGCCCCGGGCACCCCTGGCGTCAGCGCCTTCGCCACGCCGAAGTCCACCAGCTTCACCCACAGGGCCTCGCCGCCGCCGGACAGGCGCATCACGTTCTGGGCCTTGAGGTCCCGATGCACCACGCCCGCCGCGTGCGCGACGCCCAGCGCGGCGCCCACCTGCTCCAGCACCTCCAGCGCCTCACGTGAGGACAGGGGCCCTCGCGCGGACAGCTCCGCGGCCAGGTCGCGGCCCTCCAGCCACTCCATGGCGATGAAGGGCCGGCCCTCCGGGAGCTCGCCATGGTCGAGCACCTGGACGATGTGCGGATGACTCAGCCGCTGGAGCGTCGCCGCCTCCCGGCGGAAGCGGCGCAGCGCGGTGTCCGTGGACAAGGCCGACGACTGCAGGACCTTGAGCGCGGCGAGCGTCCCGCTCGTCGCATCCCGCGCCCGATAGAGGGTGGAGACCGGCCCCCGGTAATGGACACGCTCCACGACCCAGCGCCCCACCAGCGCGCCGGGCCGCAGCTCCTCACCGTAGAGAGCCTCCACGCCTCCGCTCGTCATCGACTAGCGCTCCTTGCTCGTGCGAATCGTCCGCGAGCACAGCTTGCGCGCGCGCTCGTCCTGCACCGGGCCGCAGGCGTCATGCAGGAACGTCGTCACCGGCTCCTTCCACAGACCGCCGAACGGATCCTTGCACCGCTCGTAGTCGCCGTCCCCCGGCACCTCCGGGCCATCGTCGATCTCACACCGGCCCTGCCCCGCCGCGCTCCCCCAGCAGGGGCCCGCTACCGTGGACGCGCAGTTGGCGCCGGAGCCGGGCAATGCGCAGACGCGGTGCGAGGAGTACGCCGCGCCGTTGCTCCACTGCGGGTCGAAGCAGGAGTACATCCGCTTGTAGATGGCACCATCCACCACCGCGTCATCCCCCACCACGCGGTAGCGCGTGAGGTCACCCTGGCGGACCTCCTCCACGTACACCTGCGTGGCCAGCGCCTTCGAGTCGAAGATGTTGCCGTAGAAGGCGCCCTCGCGAACGCCGAAGACCTCGGCCTCCGCCAGCGGATAGGCCGCCAGCTCGGAGGAGTCCGCGGCCACGCTCGCGACGCCGCTGTCATTGCTGTCATACGGCGCCGTCATCACGCTGAAGTATCCCTCCGCCGGGCAGGTGAAGCCGACCACCGGCCCCGTGCCGGAGCAGCTGGACTCCGACTCGCCGAGCGCCGTGTCGCTGGCGGAGCCACAGCCCACCACGCCCGAGCAGACCCGCAGCGCCATGCGCCCGCCGGTCGAGGCCCCCAGCGCCGGCCCCGGGCAGGAGACGGCGCCGCCCGCCCCGACCCAGACCTGCGAGCCGGGCAGACAGGAGCCGATACCGTCCGACGTCCACCCGCAGTCGCGCTGCGCGCCCGTCTCGCCCTCATGGCAGCCCTCGAAGCTCGGCAGCTTCGTCGCCGTGGTCGGGTCGTACTCCGCCGGCCGCGACACCGGCTCCAGGTAGAAGATGCTCGGGTCGCCGGAGACCTCGCCGCGGATGGACAGCTCCACGCGGCGGCCGAACGCGTTGTTGCGCGCCAGCAGGCACGCGGAGACACGGTTGAGACACTCGGGCGTCGGGGCCGACGTCAGCCACGACGTACACAGGCCCGCCTTGCCCTGCCACAGGTTGGCGCCCGGCGTCGGCCCGCGAGGGTTGTAGTACCAGAGCACCTGGTTGGGCCCCAGCGCGCAGCCCACCAGGTAGCTCATGAACGTCTGGGCATCCGGATCATGCAGCTGCTTGCGGATGTACGCGTCCCCACCCGATGCGCTGAACAGGGCCTGCAGCTTCTGCGTCGCCAGCATCCGGTTGGCCAGCGCGTTGGTGGAGAGGGCGTTGAGGACCAGCGCATCCGTGGACAGCGAGTTCGCGATGCGAATCTCCGCCCGGCTCTCCCCGACGTCGGACGTCGGGGCGTCGGCGACGGGCACGCTGCTCCCTCCCCCACAGCCGGCCAGGGTCAACAACAGCAAGGACACGACACCCGACGGGGCGCGACGGACAGTGACACCCATGGACGCTCCTCCAGTGAAAAACATGAAATTGGAGAAATACCCCCCCACTGAAGCACGCTCCAGGCCAGCCGCGCCGCCCGTCAGCTTGCCGGCGGGAAACCACCCTGGGAGGTCGTCCGCTGTAGCGTGGGAGGTCACTCCCCGGCGGGTTTGTGACGTCCCGCGCTACACCCGCCCCACCGTGTCGCGCAGGGCCTCCCAGCGGGTCCGCCAGAGCGGAGCGGAGGCGATGGCGCTCTCGGCGCGGGTCAGCCACGTGCGGGCTTCGTCCGGGAGGCGGGAGCGGAAGGCGGAGTGGGCGGCCTGGAGCAGCAACTCCGCCTTCTCGTCGGGAGAGGCCAGCTCGCGGGCCTCGTCCTCCAGCGCCGTCCATGCGGGCGACTCGTGCACTCCGCCTCCGCGCTCGGCCTCGCGCACCTGGAGCTCCACCAGCTTGCGCATGACGGCGGTGGGCGGCAGCGAGGCGGGCGGGCAATGGAACTCAATCCAGCGCAGCTGGCGGGACGCCTCCTCCCAATCGCCGAGCGCCACGCCGATGCGCGCGAGCAGCAGCGCGTCCACGGGCACCGGGTGTTCGAGGAAGAAGCGCACGCCGAGCTCATGGGCCCGGCGCGCCAACGGGAGCGCCTCCTGCAGGCGCCCCTGCATGTAGAGCACCTCGGCGAGGTTGAAGGTGGACCAGCGCTCCACCTGCGCGTGTCCCAGCTCGCGTCCCAGGCCCATCGCGCGCCGCAGGTCCTCCTCCATCCTCGCCACATCGCCCTGCCCCAGCCACAGGAGCACGCGGTTGATGAGCGTGGCGGCCAGGTGCAGCGCGTCGCCCGCGGCCTCGCAGCGGGCCAGGGCCTCCTCGAAGCGCGACGCGGCCTCCTCCGTGCGCTCGAGGAACGTCAGCGACGAGCCCAGCATGGCGAGGGCCACCACCAGGGTCTCGTGCTCCCTGGCGCGCTCGGCGCCCTCGATGACGGAGTCGAGGATGCGGGCCGCATTGCCCCACTCCCCCTGGCGCACGTGCATCCGTCCTCGAGCCAGGGTGCAGCGCAGGGACAGGCGCGGGTCGTCGAGCTGCTCGATTCGCTCCAGCGCCTCGCGAGCACAGAGCGTCGAGCCCTCCACGTCCTCCATCCAGTCGCGCGCGGTGGCCTCCTCCAGGAGCAGGTCCACGCACAGGGCCTTGTCGCCGCGGACCTCCGCCAGGGCGCGCGCTGCCGCCAGGTCACCGAGCCCTTCGTGGAAGCGCTGGAGGCGATGGCGCACGCGTCCTCGTCCCGCGAGAGCCCGCGCCCGCTGCTCGGAGTCGCGGTCCGGCAGCAGCGCGAGCGCGCGGGTGTAGAGCTGCTCGGCCTCCACGGAGCGGTGCGCACGACGTGACTCCTCGGCCAACACGAGGAACGCGGCGGCGGCCTCGTCGTGCGCGCCGCAGGCAGCGGCGTGGAGGGCGCGACGATGACGTTCGACGGGTGAATCCCCGGTGGTCGCCAGTCGCGCGGCGGCATGCAGCGCACGCCGAGTCACCGGCGGCAGGAGCGCTTCGATGGACTCGCGCAGCAAGGGGTGACGGAACGCGAAGCGGCCCAGGCCCACGGGCCTGAGGAGCCCCGCGCGCGCCAGACGCTGCAGGCCCGCGCCCGCGTCCAGGGAGGTGGCCATGCCCACGCCCTCCTCCGCGGGCCCGAGGTGTCGCAAGGCCGCGTCCACGCGCTCGACCTCCAGCTCCGTGCCGAGCACCGCGCACAGCCGCGCGAGCCCGCCGTACGCATCCGGCAGTCCATCCAGCGCGCGACTGGCGAGCCGCTGGAAGAGCGGCGTCACGGACACGTCGAGCAGCGCGTCCGGGGCGATGTACCAACCGCCCCCGGGCGAGGCCCTCAGCGCGCCCGCGGTCCGCAGGGCCACGGCCAGCTCAACGAGAGACAGCGGCACGCCCTGGGCCAGCTGCTCCAATCGCGCGAGCACCGGCTCCGGGATGTGCTCGGCGGGACGCAGCAGGTGCAGCATCAGCGCGCGACTGGCCTCGGGAGGCAGCGGCGGCAGGACATGTCGAGCGGCGCTCGCGCTGCGCTCGCCCAGGTGGGGCCGCAGGCCGAGCAGCGCCGGTCGAGCGACGACGCAGACCCAGAGCGGCGCGGACGCGCCCGTGAGCGTGGCGACCTCCAGCGCGTCGAGCGTCGTCGGGTCCGCCAGGTGCGCATCATCCAGCAGCAACACCCGGGGCAGCTCGCGAGCACGGTGACGAAGCGCTTCGGCGAGCCAGCGCGCCGCCGCGTGACGTGCGTCCGCGAGCGGGACGCCGCTGGTCCTGGGGGACTCGGGCAGCGGCGAGGGCCCGTCGACGAGAGCGGCGCGCAGGGTCTCGAGCAGCGCCTCCGGCGAGCGGACGTCCGGAGCCGTGGCGCGCAAGCGGATGACCTGGGCCTGGCCGCTCGACTCCAACCGCGCGGCGAGCGCTTCGATGACGCGCGACTTGCCGAGCCCCACGTCCGCGGTGACGACCGAGAAGCCCGGGACGCTCTCCGAGAGGCTGCGGAACGCCTCCTTCGCCAGCGACTCCAGCAGGTCCTCGCGGCCGAAGAGCGGAGGCGGTTCGGAGGAGGCGCTGGACGCCGCGCTGTCGAGCAGTCGCAGCCGCCCCACGTCCGAGGTGGAGTCCAGGAGGCTCGCGGTGTCGCGGCCCACGGCCTCGGTGGCGCTGGAGTCCAGGCGCGCGGCCGCGGCCTCCGTGACGCGCGTCTCACCGGGCACCCACGTCTGCGGCCACCAGTCCGCGGGCGAGTCCAGCGCGGTCCCCGCCAATCGCAACGTGGACGCACCGACGCGCACGTGCAGCTCCGCCAGATGGAGCACGGCCGAGGCCTCCGCCTCCTCGAGCAGCTTCCTCGCGGCGAGCGCGCCCGCGCGCACGTTCGCCTCGGCGGTGAGCGACTCCGCGAAGGCGATGACGTAGCCACCGGGCCTCACGCGCGCGATGAGCCCTCCGCGCGGTTCGATGGCGGCCTTCACCGCGTCCAACGACAGCGGGGTGTGGAGCCCGAGCAGCGCCACCTGCCGAGGCCCCGCGCCCGACGTGAGCGGCTGCTGCGGGGACACGGCCTCGCCCGGCGCGGCGGTGCCCAGCGCGGTGGTGGCGCGACATGCGGCGTCGAAGGCCGCGAGCACGTCGGGGGCCCTGGCGAAGCGCTCCAGCGGCGACTTGGCCAGACAGGAGCGGAGGACATCATCGAGCGCGGCGGGGACCTCCGCGCGCTCGGAGACCTTCGGGGGGCGCAGGCTGACGTGTCCGTGGCGGATCTGCTCCGGGCTGCCGACGAAGGGCGGCGCGCCCGTGAGCAGCTCGAAGAGGACGACGCCCAGCGAGTAGATGTCGGCGGGCGTGCTGGCCAGGCGCGCGTCCAGACACTGCTCCGGAGCCATGTACAACGGCGTGCCCAACCGCTGCCCCGCGGGCGTCACTCCGGGCGGGAGCGCGTCGGCGTCGTCCGGGTCCTCGAGGTCGTGGAAGCGCGCGAGCCCCAGGTCGAGGAGGCTCAGCGCGCCGCCCTCGCGCAGGAAGATGTTCTCCGGCTTGAGGTCGCGGTGCGCCACGCCCGCCGCGTGCATGTGCTCCAGCGCCGAGCACAAGCCACGGAGCAGCTCACGCACGCGCGGCAGCGACGCGGCGCCTGTGCCCGGCAGCGCCGCCATCCACGCCGCGAGCGTCTGCCCGTGCAGATGCTCCATCACCAGGAACGGTCGTCCGCGCGCGACGCCGTGCTCCAGCAGCTCCGGGACGATGGGAGCCCCCACGCGCCGCAGCGCCGCGGCCTCGCGCGCGAAGCGCTCGTGATGCGGCCCATGCCCGACCTTGAGCGCCACCTCGCGACCGTCCGAGTCGCGATACGCGGTGAACACCTGCGAGAAGCCACCACGCCCCAGCGGCGCGGCGCCGCGCACGCCCGGCACGTCCGTGAGCGTCAGTGTCCCGGCGAGCGAGCCGCCTGGAACACTCGCGCCGTGCACGGGACAAGCCGCGCCCGGAGCAAGGCGACGGTGACAGTTCAGGCAGCGCATCGGTGAGGAGACGCTACCAGAGCGACTGCGACAGGACGATGGCGACGCCTACCAGCCCCTCGCCCGCGATGCAGCCCGCCGCGAGCGTCACCACCCGGCCTTCGGCTGTCGTGGATTTCACGTAGCTCACGACTCCGGAGATGACGCCGCCCAGGAAGAAACCGAGCGCGTACGACGCGGGCAACAGACAAGCCAACCCCATGCCCAGGGGCGAAGGTATCCACCGGCCCCACCGTGCGGGGAGCAGTCGCTCGGCGAGCACGAGGAGCCCCGCCAGGAGCGAGGCCCACCCGACCGCGGCGCGGGTCATCGGCGGCAGGCTGTCGAGGCCCGAGGCGAGGATGCGCGCGACACCCGCCGTGCTGAAGACGCCGGGTGCGGGGAAGCGCTCACCGCCCAGCGCCTCCGCGTTCGGCACGAGCAGGAAGAACAGCGGAACCACCGCGAGCGCGCCGATGCCCGAGCCGATCAACTGCGCGAGGAACAAGCGACGGGGGTGAGCCCCCAGCAGGTGTCCCGTCTTCAAGTCGGTGAGCAGGTCCGCGGACGACGATGCCGTGTTCACGGTGATGCCCGCCGTGGCGAGGTTGGCCTGCACCTGGTTCGGCAGCAGCACCCCGTAGGTCACCTGCGTCACCTGCCCCAGGGCGCCCACCGGCGTCGAGTCCGTCTCACCGGTGACTCGACAGGAGATGAGACACAGCGCGAAGGACATCGCCACGGCGAACGCTCCGTGCGCCACGGGAACCCCGAAGCCGACGTACGCCACGGCGACGGACGCGGGCGTCAGCACGACGAGCCCCGTGAGCAACCAGCTTCGCGGAACCTGCAGCGCATCCACCGGATGCGGCCTTCCAGGCGCTCGGGAGAGGACACCGCGGAGGGCACGACCCACGACACGGCCCTGGAGCAGGAAGTGCAGCAGCGAGCCGACGACGAGCGCGGCGGTGCCGGGCCACAGGCTCCACTCGAGGTAGTTCCCCTCCTTCGCGTCGACCACGCCCGAGGCGAACACGCGGGGCGCGACGACGCCGTGGATGAGCACCGCGCCCAGCAGCATCGACGTCGTGATGCGCGGCCCCAGCAGCACGCCGGCGCCGATGGGCAGCAGGCTCAGCTCCAGTCCGAAGCCCAGGCGCTCCAGGGTGAGTCCACGCCAGCTCCCCGGGAAGGGCACGGAGACAGGCAGCTTTCCCCACGCATCGCGTGCCAGGGTGACGAGTCCGGAGAAGAGCCCGCCACCGCCGAGCAGTCGCAACCGGGATGACGCCTCCGAATCCGTGCCATGCATGGCGCGGATGGTGGTCGCCGCGGCGGTGCCGGAAGCGAAGGGCAGCTGCTCATGGTCCACGAGCTGTCGCTTGAAGGGCACGGCGAACAGGACACCGAGCGCGGACAGGAAGAAGGTCCACGCGAGCAGCATCGGCCCGGAGGGATGGTGCCCGGTGACGACGAGCCACGCTCCCTGCACGGACACGAGCGCGCCACCGGTGGCATAGCCCGCGGCCGAGGCGACCGCCTGCGCGTTACACGTCTCCAGCGGAGACAGCGGCGCGCCCGCGACGCCGGGCACCAGGCGCCGGAACAATCCATGGGCGCCCTGCGCGAGCAGCACGGCGGTGATGGCGACACCGAAGACGATGCCCGTCTTGAGGCCGACGTAGAGGTTTGTGGCACAGGTGACCAGACCGATGGCCGCGCCCAACAGCACCGAGCGCAGCGTGAGCTGCGGCAGTCGGTCTCCCTGGTACACATGCTCCAGCCAGTACGAATCCGTCGCCTCGGGCGAGTCCCCTGGGATGCTCAGCAGGGTCAATGACGCGGCGGACGGCGAGAGCGGAGGCGCCGTTGCCTCGGGCGATGCTTGAGGGGGGGACAAAGCCATGGGCCGCTCCATCTTTCCACCCCGCCCCCTTCCGCACGAGCCCCTCCCGTCGCTTCCGGGTGGACACGCGGTGGCCGGGAGGCTTCAGCGACGCTGCACGGCCAACATGAGCAGGTAGCGGTCCGGCGTTCCGGGAAGGTAACGCTCCAGGTGGAGTGTGCCTGGACGGAAGCCCAGCTCGTCGAGGAAGCGGAACACGCGGTGCGCGGCCACGTCGTCGCGCAGGCCGCACTCCAAGGTGGCGAAGAGCGTGGGCGGGACCTCCTGACGCCGCGCCCCCGCGGGAGTCCGCCTGCTCGCCTTGATGCGGAACCCGACCTCCCCCGACAGCTTCCCATCCTGGGAGTCGAGCGTCCTCACATAGCCACCGGTGAGCACCGGCACTCCCCGCTGCTGGAGCGCCCGCTTCCTGGAGGCCACCTCGGCGCGGAACGGGAGCGGCGCCTCGTCCGCGCTCGCGGGAAACCAGACAAGGAGGGAAGGCTCGTTCCAGTGCTCCAGATGCAGCGGGGGGCGCTCGGGTGTCAGGCCGCGCAGGTACTGGTTCGCGACCTGGAGCGAGAGCAGCCTCGCGGCCATCTCCTGGCGCCATGAGGACAGCATCGCCTCTCTCGCGCGGACGTCCTTGCGGAGGAAGTCGCGGATGGCGCGCAGGGGGATGCCCGCGGCGCGAAGGCTCCCGAGGAAGCGCGCCTCCGCGACCTGCTGGGGCGAATACGCGCGGTAGCCATTCTCCTGTCGCCCGGCGGGGACCAGCAGGCCCTTGCGCTCGTAGAAGCGCAGGGCGCTCGCGGAGAGGCCACAGCGTTCGGAGAACTGGGAAATCGACAGCATGCGACGACATTCTCCTGGAGCTTCAACCAGGTTCAAGGTGCAGGGTATGGCCGCATGAACATCTCCATCGTCTCCCTGGGTGGCCTGTGCCTGGTCGGCCTCAAGGTCGTGGGGCGCCGCAGCGAGCTGAGCCACCGCGTCCCCCTGGCGTGGCTCGAGCTCGTCGCGCGCCTGGGCTCCATTCCCAACGCCGTGAATCCGGACGTGCTCTACGGCGTGTTCCCGGAGAGTGACCACCTGAAGGAGAGCGTCGACGGTGTCTACACGTACAGCGTCTGCGTCCAGGTCCGTCACCTCGGCTCCGTTCCCAAAGGGACGGACGGTCGGGAGCTCCCTCCGCGCGAGTACGCCGTGGCGACGGCGCTGGGCGAGGCGTCCGCCATCGACGCGGCGTACCTGGGGCTCGCGCAGTGGGAGACGGCGCAGGAGCGGAAGACGGATGTGGGAGCGGACTGTCTGGAGCGCTACGAGCGTCGCCGACAGTGGGTGACGCCCCCCTACGAGCGCTTCGACTACGACATCCTGCGGCCCCTGCTCGCCAGCAAGTCGCCCAGGAACGGGTGAGCGTCGAGCCCGGACACGCTGGCTTGCCTCGTGTGGAAGCGCTTTTCTAGCCTGTCCGCATGAGCTCGATATTCAGACCTTCATCCTCCCTGTTGCTGTTGAGCCTGGTGCCGGCCTGCGGTGCTCCGGGAGAGTCGGAGGTGACGGAGCGCTCACCCGTCGGACAGCGGGAGCTGCTCGGAGCGAGCGACATTGTGCCGGGCCCCTGGACCTCCACGTACGGAGGCATCGAGGGCTTCGGGGACGTGGCGGTGCAGTCGAGCGGACAGGTGGCGTTCGTGGCCACGTCGTCGTGGGACATCCTCGTGGCGCGGTTCGACCCGAGCGGTCAGTTCCTCTGGGCGAGGCGCTTCGGTGACGAGAACTACCAGCAGGCCACGGGCCTCGCGGTGGATGGCGCGGGCAACATCGTCATCACGGGGGATTACTGGGGCTCGCTCGACTTCGGTGGAGGTCCCCTGCCCTGCCGTGGTGAGCCGGGCGTCCCGAGCGCGTTCCTGGCGAAGTTCGACGCGCAGGGCACGCACGTCTGGAGCCGCTGCTTCGGGGACGGCGGACAGCAGCAGACGGGCTCGCTCGTCACGGCGAGCAACGGCGACGTGCTGGTGAGCGGCTACTTCGAGCGCTTCATCGACTACGGCACCGGACCGATACCCGGGACGGGTGCGCTGAATCAGTTCGTCGCGAGGCTCGCCGGAGACACCGGTGCGCTCGTCTGGCACAGCCAATACGAAGCGGGCACGGCCACCGCGCTCACGTCGTTGGCGTTGGATGCCCGGGACAACCTCTACCTCTGCAGCGGCTTCCTGGACGTGCTGTCGGTCGACGGCGTGCCCTGGCTCACGACGCCGGGCTTCAACGTCTACGTGATGAAGCTGGACGCGCATGGCCTGCCCCTCTGGGCGAAGGGCTACGGCGAGCTGCGGAGCCAGACGCTCTGGCGATTGGCCGCGGACCCTCAGGGGCAGGTCGTCGCGACGGGCGCCTTCATCGGCACGGTGAACCACGGCGGCGGACCGCTCTTCAGCGCGGACGGTGACGTGTTCGTCTCCGCGTTCGACGGTGATGGCAACAACCGCTGGAGCTGGAGCTTCGGCGGGCCCGGGTTCGACTGGGCCTACGACGTGGACGTCGACCCCCTGGGCAGCCCCGTGGTGACGGGCACGTTCAGCAGCCGCATCGACTTCGGTGACGGGCCCCTGACGAGCGCGGGAGGCGATGATGTCTACGTGGTGAAGCTCGGTCGTGACGGCGAGACCTGGTGGAGCCGAGGCTTCGGCGACCTGCGCAACCAGTCCGCGATGCGCGTCGCCACGGCGGGCCGACGGGATGTCATCCTGTGGGGACGGCTGCTCGGCACGTTGGACTTCGGCTCGGGTCCGGTGACGGGGATGTCGCCCACGGACTCGTTCCTGACGCGCGTCTCGCCGGAGTAGACGCGAACCGCTCAGCGAGCATCAGGTCGGGCGGGCCACACCGAGGAGAGCTCCTCCGCGCGTGGCAGACCCTCCACCGCGCCGGGCTTCTCGACGACCCGCGACCCCACGGCGCACGCGAAGGTCGCCAGCACCACCAGCTCCTCGCGCGTGGCGGACTCCAGCGCACGGGTGCCGCCGTACCAGCGCACCAGCCCGTGCAGGAGCCCCGCGACGAAGCCATCCCCCGCGCCCGTGGTGTCCACCACCCGGGTCCGAGGCGCCGGCACGTGGACGTCCTCGCCCTTCCAGCGAAACAGCGCGCCTCGCTCGCCGAGCGTCACCACCGGCAGCCTCACGCCCATGCCGGACAGTCGCGTGAGCGCCTCCTGGGGGGACTCCGTGCCGGTGACGAAGGCGATCTCCTCCTCGGACAGCTTCACCACGGTGCACAGCGGCAGCATCCGCGCGAGCAGCGTCTTGAGCTGCGTGGGGTCCTCCCACGCGTGCAGCCGCAGGTTCGGATCACAGCTCACGATGCGGTCCGCCTCGCGCGCCAGGCCGAGCATCCGCACCGTCGCGAGCTGGGCATCCTCACGCTGCAGGGAGTTGGAGCCGCAGTGCACCGCGCGGGCGCGCAGCAGGAAGTCCGCGTCCACGTCGGCCTGCCCCAGGAGGAACTCCGCGGAGCGGGTGCGGAAGAAGGTGAAGCTGCGCTCCCCCTTCGCATCCAGGGAGATGAACACCAGGCCGGTGCGCGCCTCCGTCGTCTGTCGCAGGTGGCTCACGTCCACGCCCTCGCGGGCCAGGCTGTCCTTGAGGAAGTGGCCGAACTCGTCCGAGCCCACCACGCCGAGCATCGCCGGCTTCAGCCCCAGCCTCGCCAGCCCCACGGAGACGTTGGCGGGAGAGCCACCGGGACACGGGTGCCACGCGGGCACATCGCGCACGCGCTTGCCCTGCTCGGAGGGAAGGAAGTCCACCAGCGTCTCACCGAAGCACACCACGTCCAGCGGCGACTCCTGCCCCTCGCTCATGCGACCTCTCTCGTGTGACGGCTTCGGACCCGCGTCAGTCCAGTCCCACCTGGGCCATGAAGTCCACGCTCTTGAGGCGTCGTCCCAGGTGGTGGGCGATGAAGACGTTGAGCAGTCCGCGCGCGCGGGCACGAAGGTCCGCGGGAAGCGGCGTGCGGGCCCCTTCCTGGAGCGCTCGCAGCCCGGACAGCAGCGCGGACGGGACGAGCACCGCCTCCCGCGCACGAGCGCTGCACGGCTCGCACACCGCGCCCCCGTGCGCCTGGTCGAACCGGGGCCGCTCACCGGGCGCTCCGCCACACAGCGAGCACGCATCGAAGCGCGGCATCAGGCCCGCGTGGGCCAGCGCCGCCAGCTCGAAGGCCAGGAGCGACGTGGGCCCCGCCTCCTTCGCGTCCAGGCGGCCCAGGTAGCCCTCGAGCAGGATGAAGAGCTCCGGGTGCGGTTCGTGGTCGCGCGTCAGCTCGCGGCACAGCTCCACCGCGTACAGGGCCCGGGCGATGAGCGACAGGTCCTCGCGCGCGGCGTAGTACCCGGCGACGATGTCCGTGGAGTCCAGCCGCACCGTGGAGCCGCGCGTCTCGACGATGTGCACGCGCAGCCGCATGAACGGCTCCAGCGCGCCCGCGAAGCGCCGCTTGCTCTTGCGCGCCCCCGCGGCGAAGGCCGTCAGCTTCCCATGCTCGCGCGTCAGCAGCGTGACGAGCCGGTCCGACTCGCCGTAGTCCACGGTGGACAGCACGAGCGCATCGTCGTCGTAGCGCTCCATGGCGTCATTCAACGCGCGAGCGGCGAAGGAAGCTTCCCGCTCAGCACGAGGAACACGTAGAGGCCCAGCGCCAGGGCCACCAGGAGGACGGACAGCCCCACGTAGGCCCGCTTGCGGCGCTCCTGCTCCAGCTGCGCGGGCGACGGCGCCGGCACCGAGCGGTCCACCTCCTCGTACCGGAGGATGGCCTCCTCGGGGGACAGGCCAATCACCTGGGCGTAGGCCTTGATGTAGTTGACCACGAAGATACGCGAGGGCAGCCGCTCCACCTGCCCTGCCTCGAGCGCGGCGATGAGCGTCGGGGGAATCTTGGTCTCTCGCGCGACATCCTCGCGAGACAGGCCTCGAAGCTCCCGCTGCTGGCTGAGGTACTTGCCGAAGTCGACGTGGTCCACGGTGCGTCCAGATAGCAGAAGACTAGAGCTTTTCGAGCAGCCTTCGGCAGTCGTCCTTCAGCTCCTGTTCTCCCGCCTTCGCCTTGGCCTCGCAAGTGGAGAAGGCCTGCCGGGCCCCTTCCGCCTGCCCCTGCTTCGCCAGGCACACGCCCTCGCGCATGTGGGCATCGGCCGCGTCCGGGCAGTTCTCGCGGTAGCGGGAGAAGTTACGGCACGACTCGTCCAGCTTGCCCGTCTCGTCGAAGATGATGCCCAGGTTGCGGTAGCCCATGCAGAAGCCGGGGTTGGTCGTCACCGCCGCCTTGAGGCTCCCCACGGCCCGCTGCGTGTCGCCCTTCTTGTAGAAGGCCCAGCCCATGTTGCCCTGCGCGATGTACGGCGTCACGTAGAGCATGTCGTTGAGGACCTGCTCGTACAGCTTGATGGCCTCGTCGTAGCGCCCCTGGTCCAGGTGCACGTTGGCCAGGTTCGTGCGGGCCTCGGAGAAGGTGGGACGCACCTTCAACGCGCGCTCGTAGTGGCCAATGGCCTCGGCCGGGCGCGCGAAGACGAGGTGCAGCAGGATGCCGATGGCGTTGTTCGCCTCCGGATAGTCGGGATCACTCTCCAGCGACACCTGCAGCTCGCGCAGCGCGTCCTGGACGTGGCCTTGCTGCTGGGCCTGGAGCGCCAGGTCGTAGTGGATCTCCGCCTTGCGGCGCTCCTTCTCCGTGGGGACATGGGCACAGCCGGCGAGCGCGAGCACGAGCGCGAGTGGGCGGAACGCGGAGGCGAAGCGGAGCATGGGGCGGTTCTCGACGACGGGGGTGGGCAAGACTCAGAAGGCCGCGAGGAAGCGGCCCAGGGTGGTGGTGACGTTCTTCTTCTCTTCGGCGCGAGCCTTCACCGCGGGCACCAGCGTGGGGTCCTTGAAGAAGACCGGCAGCGTCTTGAGCCACTCGTCCTGCTGCTCCGGGGGCTGACCGCGCCAGTTGGCGTCATCCATCATGAAGCCGAGCGACTCGACGAAGGCGAGCGCGTCCGACTCGTCCTCGCGGTACTCGTCCGCCGTCGTGTTGCGGCGGCCGGACAGGTACACCGCGCAGTCCTCGGCCTCCGCCAGGTAGAGGTACACGAAGACGGCCGCGCCCTGCCCTCCGCGCAGCCCCACGACGAACGCCTGCGCCGGCCCGGCCTGCTTGCCGGGGATGGCCACGTGCGGCGTGTTGAGCGAGGTGTGCAGCGCGAGGATCTGCTCGCGCGTCGCGGGAAGCCCGCGGTAGCGCTCATCCAGGTTGAACACGTCGTGTCTCCGAGAGTCTCGCCCCTCAGCGCGTGGTGAGGGTGAACTCCTGCGTGATGTCCTTCGACTCCGCCGCCGACGTCTGGAAGCGGATGAGCGGGTTGTCGATCATCACGTTGCCACCGCCCTCGTTGCCCTCGCCAATGATGACCCGGAACAGGTGCTTGGGCGAATCGCTGCGCTTGGAACCGGTGGAAATCTTCCGGGCCATCAGCATCACCTGGTTCGCCCCGGGCTTGAGGTGCTGGGTGATGTCCGCGACCACCTGGTCCTCGTTGCCACGCAGCTTCCGCAGCCACCGGGAGTTCACGTACACGTCGATGTCGTACTCCGTCATCCCCGGCACCGTCTGCTCCGTCACCAGCCAGTAGCGCTGGGTGATGCGCGCAGGCTGCGTGGCCGTGGCCACCGCCGGCTGGGCGGAGGCCGTCCCCGCCGTGGGCACCGCCTGCGCCGCCGGAGCCGCCGTGGCGGCGCCACCCGCGGGGACCGCCTGGGCAGCGCTCGGCGTGGGGACCGCGGCCTGGGCGGGAGCCGCCGGAGCGGGCATCGTCACCGTCGAGACGCGGTAGCCCGCCGCCTCGATGTGGACGTTGCCGGACTCGTCGATGCGGACGGTGGCCTTCTCGAACTTCTGGTTGGTGACGCCGTCGATCAACACGCCGTTGAGATAGACGGAACCCGCTAGGGTGCTCAGCGGGGCCAGCGCCACCAGGGTGGCGACGAGCGCCGGGCGCGAAAAGGGACGATGCATGGGTTCACTCCTCGGAATCTTCAACAGTCCCGGGCACTTGCAACGCTTAGCGCACCCTGGGGATCGGGACAAGGCGCACATGCCTCCGCTTGGAGCGGCCATGGCGCGGAGAGATTCACACGGGGTGTATCAAGGCGTGGGGACGGCGTCCGCCTCGCGCTGGGCGAGCGCCCAGTCTCCACCCAGGCCATGGCCCTCGCGGAAGCGGCGGAAGTCGCGCCGGACGGCCCGGGGGTAGCGCCGGAAGCGGTCCAGCTCGCCCTGCTTGATGGCGTTGCGGATGCGGGTGGGGCCGGCGTTGTAGGCCATCAGCGCCAGCTCCAGGTCGCCGCCGAAGCGGTCCTGCAGCGAGCGCAGGTAGCGGATGCCCAGCCGCACGCACAGCGCCGTGTCGGCCGTCACCTCTTCCCGGGAGAGGCGCAGGCCCTCCTTCTCCGCCAGGAAGTGGAGCGTGCTGGGCTTGATCTGCATCAGCCCCCGCGCGCCCTTCTCGGACACGGCCTCCTCGGCGAAGTCCGACTCCACGTCGATGAGGGCCAGCACCAGGAGCGGATCATACCCCGCCGTCCGGGCCTCCTCGGCGATGGCGTTGCCGAGCTGCCGGCGCAGGGTGAGTCCCAGGCCCGGAGCGCGCCGCGCGAGCACGAGGTCGATGAGGGACGCCTCCGGAGAGGGGCTCTCGGCGACCACGCGCTCGGACAGGACAGGCTGGACCGAGCGCTCCTCCAGCAGCGGCACCAGCCGCGCGGACACGACGAGCGCCACCCCCGCCAGCAGGGGGAGTCGGGAACAGCCTGAGCTCAGAGCGTGGAGAGATTCGAAGAAACGCGTCGCGAACGACCTCCCGCCCGTGGGGGCGGGAGAAGTCACTTGCGTTGCTCCAGTGCCTGGATGCGCTCGGCCACGCGCTCCAACCGGGAGCCGAACGCCTGGAGCTCCTCGCGACGGGGCAGCTTCATCCGGGTGAGGGCCGTGCGAACCCGGTCCTCCACGTTGTGCTCCAAATCCCTTCGGTGGCCGGCCAGGCGGTCCGAGAAGGCCTGGGCCTGGCGCTTCACCTCGTCCTGGCTCCAGCCGGCCACGGACGCCACCTTCTGCACCGCGCGGGAGGCCTCCTCCTCGGCCGTGCTCACGGCGAGGAGCGCCTGACTCCAGATGCGCTCAAAAGTTTCCGCGACAGGGTTCTTCTCTCGGGGGGCCTCAGGCTTGTTGTCCAATCGGTCTCTCCGGGAGGGGGTGTACCAGACCCGTGGGCCTGGAACAGTCGAACGGACCTGCCACGTAATCACACCCCCAGGGTGAAGGAAACGACAACGAGCCCCCTCCCCTGCCTCATGTCCACTCGTGGAGTGGGAAGGGGGCACCATGCGTCAACCACGCATCGCTGTTCAGGCGCGGGGGGAGGAGTCCGTGCCCTTCGAGGCACCCGAGCGTCGGATGGGCTTCAAGAGCGAGTCCACCTTGCGCGACAGCTTGGACAGCTCCTTGTTGAGCTCCTGCAGTTGCGACTGGCTGGCCACGCCCACGGCGCCCACCACCTTGGTCTGCAGCCCGTCCAGCCGCTTCTTCAGCTCGGCGCCGGCCGCGTCCACCTTCTTGCCCAGCTCCTTCACGCGCGGGTCCGTCAGGAGCTCACCGGCCTGGAACTTGGTCCACAGGGCCTGGGCCTCCTTCGCGGCCTCCTGGCGTCGGGCGTCCAGCGCCTTCACCACCTTGCCGGCCTCACCCTCCAGCTCCTCGATGCGCTTCTGCGCCTGCGCGAGCTGGGCCTTCAGGAAGACCTCCACGTTGGAGAAACCGCTCTTCGCCGCCTCGGCGCTCGCGTCCACCGCGGGGGTCGTCTCCTCGTGCTTCGTCTCCGCCTGCTTCGTCGTGGCCATGTGTCGTCCTCCCCTTTTCACCCGGCATCGCCGGGCAGTAACCCAGTGAGTCAAAAACTCTCCGCGCAAAACATAACGCGGCGCGCCATAAGCGTCAAGGACGACGTCCCGGAAAGCCCGACTAACTGGGTCTGAAAATGAAACCGCCGCCCCGGCACGAAGACCGGAGCGGCGGGAGGACTGCACCCAGGCTCGCCCGAGGGGCGGCCCGGCGAGCGCTAGGCGGCGCCCGTCGTCTGGGTGCCTTCCGGACGGGGAGCCGGAGCGGACAGGGGCCCACCATCGCCGTGGGCCCCGGCCAGCGCGGCCTCCATCTCGTTGACCTCGTCGGTCGGGCTCTCCACCTCGATGTCGAGGTGCTTGTAGTTCGGCAGACCCGTACCGGCGGGGATGAGCCGACCCATGATGACGTTCTCCTTGAGGCCGCGCAGGTAGTCCACCTTGCCGTTGATGGCGGCCTCGGTGAGCACCTTGGTGGTCTCCTGGAAGGAGGACGCCGAGATGAACGACTCGGTGGAGAGCGAGGCCTTGGTGATGCCGAGCAGCAGCGGCTCACCCACGGCCGGGCGCTTGCCCTCGGCCATGATCTTCTCGTTCTCCTCCTCGAACACCCACTTCTCCACCTGCTCGTCGACCAGGAAGTTGGTGTCGCCCACATCCGTGACGCGCACCCGGCGCAGCATCTGCCGGACGATGGTCTCGATGTGCTTGTCGTTAATCTTCACGCCCTGGAGGCGGTAGACCTCCTGCACTTCGTCCACCAGGTAGCGCGCGAGCTCCTTCTCGCCCAGCACCTTGAGGATGTCGTGCGGGTTGGCCGCGCCGTCCATCATCGCCTCGCCGGCCTTCACGCGGTCACCGGAGTGGACGCTGATGTTCTTGCCCTTGGAGATCAAATACTCCTTGGCCAGGTCCGTGCGCTGCTCGCCGTTCACCTCGGGGGTGATGATGAGCTTGCGCTTGCCCTTGGTGTCCTTGCCGAACGACACCACGCCGTCGATCTCCGCGATGGCCGCGGCATCCTTCGGCTTGCGCGCCTCGAACAGCTCGGCCACGCGGGGCAGACCGCCCGTGATGTCCTTCGTCTTGGTCGTCTCGCGCGGCACCTTGGCGATGACCTCGCCCGGGTGGATCTCATCGCCGTCGTTGACGGTGATGATGGAGCCCTGCGGCAGGAAGTAGCTCGCCGGGTTGCGGGACGAGGGCAGGTCCTTCGTGTTGCCCTGGGCGTCGCGGATGGAGACGCGCGGACGCGCCTCCGGGTCCTTCGACTCGATGACCGTCTTGCGCGACAGACCCGTCACCTCGTCCAGGGTCTCGGACATCGTCACGCCTTCGATGATGTCCTCGTAGCGCACCGTACCGCCCACCTCGGTGAGCAGCGGGATGGCGAACGGATCCCACTCCGCCAGCAGCGTGCTCGCCTCGATGCGCTGGCCTTCCTTCACCAGGATGCGGGCGCCGTAGATGACCTGGTAGCGCTCGCGCTCGCGGCCGGAGTCGTCGACGACGACCAGCTCGCCGTTGCGGTTCATCGCCACGAGCGTGCCGTCCGTCTTCTGCACCGTGATGAGGCCCGCGAACTTCACGCTACCGGCGTACCGGTTCTCCAGGCTGGACTGCTCCGCGCGCCGCGTCGCCGCACCACCGATGTGGAACGTGCGCATCGTCAGCTGCGTACCCGGCTCACCGATGGACTGCGCCGCGATGACACCCACGGCCTCGCCCACGGACACCTTGCGGCCACGGGCCAGATCGCGTCCGTAGCACTCCACGCAGATGCCGCGCTTGGCCTGGCACGTGAGCACCGAGCGGATCTTCACCTTGTCCAGGCCGCTGTTCTCGATGCGGCGGACGCGGTCCTCGTCGATCTCCTCGTTGGCACGCACCAGCACCTCGCCCGTGACGGGGTCGAGGATGTCGTCCAGGGCCACGCGGCCCAGGATGCGCTCGCCGAGCGGCTCGATGATCTCACCACCCTCGACCAGGGCGCCGATGAACAGACCGTCCATGGTGCCGCAGTCGTACTCGTTGATGATGGCGTCCTGCGCCACGTCGACGAGACGGCGGGTGAGGTAACCGGAGTTGGCCGTCTTGAGCGCCGTGTCCGCCAGACCCTTGCGGGCGCCGTGCGTGGAGATGAAGTACTGCAGCACCGAGAGACCCTCGCGGAAGTTCGCGGTGATGGGCGTCTCGATGATTTCGCCGGACGGCTTCGCCATCAGTCCGCGCATACCGGCGAGCTGACGGATCTGCTGGGCGCTACCACGCGCGCCCGAGTCGGCCATGATGTAGATGGGGTTGAACGACGGCTGCTTGCGCGACTCCCGCTTGCCGTCCTTCTCCCGCGAGGCCTCCTCCTGGGAGATCTGCTGCATCATCTCCTGGGCGACCTTCTCCGTCACCTCGGCCCAGATATCGATGACCTTGTTGTAGCGCTCGCCGTCGGTGATGAGACCCTCGAGGTACTGGTTCTCGATCTCCGACACCTCCTTGCCCGCGTAGTCCAGGAACTCCTGCTTCTTCGCGGGGATGATCATGTCCTTCAGCGCGATGGAGATACCGGCGCGCGTGGCGTTGAAGTAGCCGAGGCTGCGGATGCGGTCCGCGAGCAGCACCGTCTCCTTCTCGCCGGTCAGGCGGTAGCAGAGGTCGATGAGGCCGCCGAGCGACTTCTTGTCGAGCACCTTGTTGATGGCGTCGAAGCCCACGCGACGGGGAACCACCTCCCACAGCAGGACGCGGCCGACGGTGGTCTCCTTGCGCTTGCCGTCGATGCGGCAGACCACCTTCGCCTGCAGGTGCACCTCGCCGTGGTCATACGCGGCGCGGACCTCGTCGGGCGAGCTGAACACGCGGCCCTCGCCGTTGGCGAACTCGCGGGCGCGGGTCATGTAGTAGATGCCGAGCACCATGTCCTGCGTCGGGACGATGATGGGCTTGCCGTTCGCGGGGCTGAGGATGTTGTTCGTCGACATCATCAGCACGCGGGCCTCCATCTGAGCCTCGATGGAGAGCGGCACGTGCACGGCCATCTGGTCACCGTCGAAGTCGGCGTTGAACGCCGCGCAGACGAGCGGGTGCAGCTGGATGGCCTTGCCCTCGATGAGCACGGGCTCGAAGGCCTGCATGCCCAGGCGGTGCAGCGTGGGCGCGCGGTTGAGGAGCACCGGGTGCTCGCGGATGACGTCCTCGAGGATGTCCCAGACCTCGGGACGCTCCTTCTCCACCATCTTCTTCGCCGACTTGATGGTGGTGACGTACCCCTTCTCTTCGAGCTTGTTGTAGATGAACGGCTTGAACAGCTCGAGCGCCATGATCTTCGGCAGGCCGCACTGGTGCAGGCGCAGCTCGGGACCGACGACGATGACGGAGCGGCCCGAGTAGTCCACGCGCTTGCCGAGCAGGTTCTGACGGAACCGGCCCTGCTTGCCCTTGAGCATGTCGGACAGCGACTTGAGCGGGCGCTTGTTGGGGCCCGTGATCGTCTTGCCGCGGCGGCCGTTGTCGAACAGCGCGTCCACGGCCTCCTGCAGCATCCGCTTCTCGTTGCGGATGATGATGTCCGGAGCGTTGAGCTCCTGCAGGCGCTTGAGACGGTTGTTGCGGTTGATGACGCGGCGGTACAGGTCGTTCAGGTCGGAGGTCGCGAAGCGGCCACCGTCGAGGGGAACGAGCGGGCGCAGGTCCGGCGGGATGACCGGAATCACGTCCAGCATCATCCACTCGGGCTTGTTGCCGGAGACGCGGAACGCCTCGGCCACCTTCAGGCGCTTGGCGTACTTCTTCCGCTTCGCCTCGCTGGTGGTCTCGCGCATGTCCTTGCGCAGCGCCTCGGACAGCTTCTCCACGTCCAGGCCCTTGAGCATCTCGCGGACGGCCTCGCCGCCCATGCCCGTGGTGAAGGAGTCCTCACCGTGCTCCTGGTAGAGCCGGTGCATCTTCTCCTCGCTGATGAGCTCACCGGCCTGCAGCGGCGTCGACTTGGGGTCGAGGACGATGTAGCTCTCGCAGTAGAGGACCTTCTCCAGCTCCTTGAGCGTGATGTCGAGCAGGTTGCCGATGCGGCTGGGCAGCGACTTGAGGAACCAGATGTGGGCCACCGGCGTGGCCAGGGTGATGTGACCCAGGCGCTCGCGGCGGACCTTCGACTGGATGACCTCCACGCCGCACTTCTCACACACCACGCCACGGTGCTTCATGCGCTTGTACTTGCCGCAGTTGCACTCGTAGTCCTTCACCGGCCCGAAGATGCGGGCGCAGAACAGGCCGTCACGCTCCGGCTTGAACGTGCGGTAGTTGATGGTCTCGGGCTTCTTCACCTCACCGTGCGACCACTGACGGATCTTGTCGGGCGACGCCAGCGCGATGCGAATGGCGTTGAACGACAACGGGTCCTTCGGCTTCTCGAAGAAGTTGAAAATGTCCTTCACGTTGCCTCCGAAATCTCGTGAGGCGTCCCCCGTGGGGAACGCCAGCTGATTCGGGCCCCCGCCCCGGACCCGGCCGCGCCCACCCCCTCACGGGGTGGCGGGCGGCCGGTCAGGCGGGCGCGCCGGCTCTAACTCAGGCCTCGGTCCCGGTCTTGCGCTCCTCGCCGTCACCGCCGCCGAGGAAGTCGCCGCCGAAGCTGCGCTGCCGCTCCGGGGGGGCGCTCTCGAGCAGCTCGACGTCCAGCGCGAGCGACTGGAGCTCCTTGAGGAGCACGTTGAACGACTCGGGCAGGCCGCTCTCCAGGACGTTGTCGCCCTTGACGATGGCCTCGTACATGCGCGTGCGGCCCACCACGTCGTCCGACTTGACGGTGAGGAACTCCTGCAGCGTGTACGCCGCGCCGTAGGCCTCCATCGCCCAGACTTCCATCTCGCCCAGACGCTGACCGCCGAACTGCGCCTTGCCGCCCAGCGGCTGCTGGGTGACCAGGGAGTAGGGCCCGATGGAGCGCGCGTGGATCTTCTCGTCCACCAGGTGGTGCAGCTTGAGCATGTACATCACGCCCACGGTGACGTTCTGGTCGAACGGCTCACCCGTGCGGCCGTCGAAGAGCACCATCTGGCCCGTGCGGGGCAGCTTGCCCTCGTCGAGCAGCTGGTGGATCTCCAGCTCCTGGGCGCCGTCGAACACCGGCGTCGCCACGTGGATGCCGCGCTTGGAGCGACGGCACAGCTGGCGGATCTCCTCCTCGTCCAGCTTGTCGAGGAACGCCGCGAACGGGGTGTCCGCGCCGTAGATGACCTTGAGGCGCTCCTTGATGGCCTCCGCGCCCCAGTTGTCCTCCACGTAGCGCTGCAGCGCCTCGCCGGTGCCCTTGGCGGCCCAGCCCAGGTGCGTCTCGAGGATCTGCCCGATGTTCATGCGGCTGGGAACGCCGAGCGGGTTGAGGACGATGTCCACCGGACGGCCGTCCTCCAGGTACGGCATGTCCTCCTCGGGGAGGATGCGGGACACGACGCCCTTGTTTCCGTGGCGGCCGGCCATCTTGTCGCCCACGGCCAGCTTGCGCTTGATGGCGACGTACACCTTCACCATCTTGATGACGCCCGGAGGCAGCTCGTCGCCCTTCTTGATGCGGGCGATCTTCTCGCCGAAGGCCAGCTTCACGGCCTCCTTCGTCTCCTCCAGGTTGCGCAGGATGTCGCGCACGCGGGAGTCGAGCGGGTCGCCGACGGAGATCTCACCCCAGTACTTGTAGGGCACCGTGGCCAGCAGCGCGTCGTCGAGGATGTCCCCCTTCTTCAGGAGGATCTTCCCCTTGTCGTCCACGAGCTTGCCCTGGACCTCCTTGCCGCGGACCAGCGCGCGGATGCGGCCGATGGCGCTGTCCTGGAGGACCTTGATCTCGTCGTTCTGGTCCTTGAGGAGCTTCGCCTCCTCCATGGACTCGATCTGCTTGGCGCGCTCGTCCTTCTCCACGCCCTTGCGGCTGAACACCTTGGCGTTGATGACGGTGCCCACCACGCCCGGGGGCACGCGCAGGGAGCTGTCGCGCACGTCGCCGGCCTTCTCGCCGAAGATGGCTCGCAGGAGCTTCTCTTCGGGAGACAGCTGGGTCTCGCCCTTCGGGGTGATCTTGCCCACCAGCACGTCGCCGGGCTTCACCTCGGCGCCGATGCGGATGATGCCGCTCTCGTCCAGGTCCTTGAGGGCCTCCTCACCCACGTTCGGGATGTCGCGGGTGATCTCCTCCTTGCCCAGCTTGGTGTCGCGCGCGATGCACTCGAACTCCTCGATGTGGATCGACGTGAAGACGTCGTCCTTGAGGATGCGCTCGCTGATGAGGATGGAGTCCTCGAAGTTGTAGCCCTGCCACGGCATGAACGCGACGACCACGTTCTGCCCCAGCGCCAGCTCGCCCGTCTCGGTGGCCGGGCCGTCGGCGATGACGTCACCCTTCCGGACCTTGTCGCCCTTGCTGATGATGGGCTTCTGGTTGAGGCAGGTGTTCTGGTTGGAGCGCTGGTACTTGAGCAGGTTGTAGATGTCGACCTCGCTCGACACGTCGCTCAGCGAGGCCGGCACGTCCGCCTTCACCACGATGCGGCCGGCGTCCACGCTCTCCACCGTGCCGTCTCGGCGCGCGACACACGTCACGCCGGAGTCGCGCGCGACGATGGCCTCGATGCCCGTGCCCACCAGCGGAGCGCTGGTGCGCAGCAGCGGAACCGCCTGGCGCTGCATGTTCGAGCCCATGAGGGCGCGGTTGGCATCGTCGTTCTCCAGGAACGGGATGAGCGACGCGGCCACCGACACCAGCTGGTTCGGCGACACGTCCATCAGGTCCACGTCCTCGGCGCGCGCCTGGACGAACTCACCGCCGCGGCGGCTGGACACGAGCGCGTTGACGAACTTGCCCTTCTTGTCCGTCTCCGCGTTCGCCTGCGCGATGGTGTGCTTCTCCTCCTCGAGCGCCGAGTAGAAGGCCACGTCCGTCGTCACCACGCCCGCGTCGACCTTGCGGTACGGCGTCTCCACGAAGCCGAACTCGTTGACGCGCGCGTAGGTGGACAAGGACGCGATGAGGCCGATGTTCGGGCCTTCCGGCGTCTCGATGGGGCAGATGCGGCCGTAGTGCGTCGGGTGGACGTCGCGGACCTCGAAGCCCGCGCGCTCACGCGTGAGGCCGCCGGGCCCGAGCGCGGACAGACGACGCTTGTGCGTGACCTCGGACAGGGGGTTCGTCTGGTCCATGAACTGCGACAGCTGGCTGGACCCGAAGAACTCCTTGATGACCGCCGTGACGGGCTTGGCGTTGATGAGGTCGTGCGGCATGAGCGTCTCGATCTCCTGGAGGCTCATGCGCTCCTTGATCGCCCGCTCCATGCGAACCAGACCGATGCGGTACTGGTTCTCGAGCAGCTCGCCCACCGCGCGCACGCGCCGGTTGCCGAGGTGGTCGATGTCGTCGATGGTGCCCTTGCCGTTCTTCAGGTCGATCAGGTAGCGGATCACCTCGAGGATGTCCCGCTTGGTGAGGATCTGCCCGTCGAGCGGCTCCTCGAGGCCGAACTTGAAGTTCAGCTTGAGGCGACCCACCTTGGACAGGTCGTAGCGCTCGGGGTTGAAGAACAGGTTCGTGAACAGGTTGATGGCCGTCTCGGGCGTCGGCGGATCGCCAGGACGCAGACGACGGTAGATCTCCATGATGGACTGCTCGGGCGTCTCGAGCTTGTCCAGCATGAGCGTCTCACGCAGGTAGGGACCCACGTTGAGGTTGTCGATGAAGAGGACCTTGAACTCCTTGATGTTGCGCTTGAGGAGCTCGTCCACCTTCTCCTGCGAGACCTCCTCGTTGCACTCGAGGATGACCTCGCCGGTGTTCTCGTCCACCACGTCGTACGCGGACACCTTCGTGAAGAGCTCGTCCGCGTCGATGGGGAGCGTCTTCATCTTCGCCGCCTCGAGCTTCTTGATGGCGACGCGGGTGAACTTGCGGTTCTTCTTGACGATCAGCTCACCCGTCTTCGTCTTGATGTCGCGGGTGGCGCGCTGGCCCGGGAGCAGCTCCAACTCGACGCTCTTCTCGAAGTCCGTCGCGCTCTGGAGGTAGATGGTCTCCGTGGCGTAGTAGTAGTTGAGGATCTCCTCGGTGGAGCCCTTGAACTCCAGCGGGTTCTTCTTCGCGGTGTCGCTGACGGCGCCCAGGGCGCGGATGAGCACCGTGGCGGGCAGCTTGCGACGCCGGTCGATGCGCACGTACAGCAGGTCCTTGTGGTCGAACTCGAAGTCGATCCACGAACCGCGGTAGGGAATGATGCGGGCGTTGTAGAGCAGCTTACCCGACGAGTGGCTCTTGCCCTTGTCGTGGTCGAAGAACGCGCCCGGGCTGCGGTGCAGCTGGCTGACGACCACGCGCTCCGTGCCGTTGATGATGAAGGTGCCGTTCTGGGTCATCAGCGGGATTTCCCCGAAGTAGACCTCCTGCTCCTTCACGTCGCGGATGGACTGCGCGCCGGTCTCCTCATCCTTGTCCCACACCACCAGGCGAACGACGACCTTGATGGGGGCGGAATAGGTCATGCCACGCTGGTGGCACTCATCGACGTCGTACTTCGGCTTCTCCAGGTGGTAGCTGACGAACTCCAGCGACGACGTCTCGTTGAAATCCCGAATCGGGAAAACCGAGTTGAAGACACCCTGAAGGCCGATGTCCTCACGCTTCTCCGGGGCGATATCGGCCTGGAGGAACTTCTCGTAGGACTGCTTCTGGATGTTGATAAGATTGGGAATGTCGATGATCTTCGCGATCTTCGCGAAGGTCTTCCGCACGCGGAAATTGTTCTGGATCTGCGTCGGCATTCTGGCTCCGGGGACGGCTGCTCGGGCGGGGCAAACTTCAGTAACGCGCGGCGGCGCCGGGAAATTTGCAACGGTCAAATGGGCAAAGCCGGCAGCCCCCCTACTGGGAGCGCCGGCCTGCTCATCCGGTCAGGAGGCTGCTTGGAAATTCCCGGAAACCAAGCAGCCCCTGTACGACTTACTTGATGTCGACGGTGGCGCCAGCGGCAACGAGCTGGTCCTTGATCTTCTTGGCGTCGTCCTTGTTGACGCCCTCCTTGACCGTCTTGGGCGCGCCCTCGACCAGGTCCTTGGCCTCCTTCAGGCCCAGGCCGGTGATCGCGCGGATCTCCTTGATGACGTTGATCTTGTTGGCGCCGGCGTTCGACAGCACCACCGTGAACTCCGTCTTCTCCTCGACCGGGGCGGCCGGGCCAGCAGCGCCCGCGGGGGCGGCAACGGCGACGGCGGCGGCGGAGACGCCCCACTTCTCCTCGAGGGCCTTCACCAGGTTGGCGGCCTCGATGATGGTCAGGCCGGAGAGCTGCTCAACGATTGCATTCAGGTCAGCCATGGAACTCGTCCTTCTGGGTTTGACTAACGGCCTGCGTCCCCGTGGGAGCTGTGGCCGTCAAGGTTGGTGTAGAAAAACTTCTCGGATGAATCAGGAAAACTAACCCTGCGCCTTGTCCGCGTGGGCCTGAACGACCCGCGCGAGCTGGGAACCCGGGGCGGCAATCGTCCGAACCAGCTTGCCAGCCGGCTGGTTGAGCATGCCGAGCAGCTGCGCCCGGAGCTCGTTGAGACCCGGCAGCTTCGCCAGCTGCTTGACGCCGTTGACGTCGACCTTGCGGCCGTCGACCACGGCGGTGCGGATCTTGATCTTGTCCTCGAGGTCCTTCGTGAACTCGGTCAGGATCTTCGCCGGGGCCACCACGTCGCCGTAGCTCAGGCACAGAGCCACCGGACCCGTGAAGTCATCAGCGATGACAGCCACGTCCGTGCCCTGCGCGGCACGGCGCGCCAGCGTGTTCTTGATGACCTTGTACTCGACGCCGCCCTCGCGGAACTTCTTGCGCAGCTTCGTCACCGTCTCCACATCCACCTTGGAGAACTCCGCGACGATGGCCGACTTGGTCCGCGAGAACTTCTCGTGGAGCTCCTTGATCATCTCCTCCTTCTCGCTCTTCAGCACTTTGACTCACCTCCTTCTTGGCCCGTCTTCCGACGGGCGTGATGCCTGGGCCAAAGTGGCAGAGCGAGAGGAGCCTCCGAGAGACACCACACCGCACCTCCAGTCTCGGCAGGGCTGGCCTTGCGGCCGTTTGAACCCGACAGAGGAAGCCACGCCCCGACCGGTTGTCCGGTTCCCAACGGGGCACTTCTCCTCTGACCGGGTCCCTGCTGTCATGAACCAGGTCGAAGCGCACGCCTCATGACGTGGCGCTCCAATTGCAAAAGCCGGGGGCCTATACCCCCGGCTTCGGCAAAGATCCAGAACTTTCGAACCTGAGACGTCAGGCAGGCGGCACCTCTGACTCCCCCCACTGCGGGGAAGCGAGCACCGCCCGCCTGCTGGCCGCCTAGCGGTGGCGGGCCAGAATCTCCTGGGTATCGATCTTGATGCCCGGGCCCATCGTCGTGGAGATGGCGATGCCCTTCAGATACACGCCCTTGGCGGTGGCCGGCTTGAGCTTCATCACCAGATCCACCAGCGCGTTGAAGTTGCCCTCGAGCTTGTCCACCGAGAAGGAGGCCTTGCCCATCTTCGCGTGGACGATGCCGGCCTTCTCCGCGCGGAAGTCGACCTTACCGCCCTTGGCGTCGCGGATGGCCTTGGCCACGTCCATGGTCACCGTGCCGACCTTCGGGTTCGGCATGAGGCCACGAGGGCCGAGCACCTTACCGAGGCGACCCACGATACCCATCATGTCCGGGGTGGCGATGACGGTGTCGAAGTCGAGGAAGCCCTCCTCGATGCGCTTCTGGAGGTCCTCCGCGCCCACGATGTCCGCGCCCGCGTTGCCAGCCTCGGTGGCGCGCTCGCCCTTGGCGAACACGGCCACGCGCACGGTGGCGCCCGTACCGTTCGGGAGGACCACGGCGCCACGGACCATCTGGTCCGCGTGCTTCGGGTCCACACCCAGGTTGATGGCCACGTCGACCGTCTGGTCGTACTTCGACGCGCGCGCATCCACCGTCTTCTTCAGCAGCGCGAAACCCTCGGCCACCGTGTAACGCTTCTCGCGGTCCACCAGCGCGGCGGCCGCCCGGAACTTCTTCCCATTAGCCATGACAGAAATCCTCGTCCGTGAGTGGGGCGGCGGCCTAGCCGACGACGTCGATGCCCATGGAGCGCGCGGTGCCAGCAATGGTGTTCATGCAGGCCTCGAGCGACGCGGCGGTGGTGTCCTGAATCTTCTTCTTGGCGATCTCCTCGAGCTGCGCGCGGGTGATCTGCCCCACCTTCTCCTTGCCAGGCTTCTTCGCTCCCGAGCCCTTCTTCTTCTCGGTGTGCAGGCCCGCCGCCTTCTTGATGAGGACGGCCGCCGGAGGCGTCTTGAGGATGAACGTGAAGGAGCGGTCCTGATAGACGGTGATGATCACCGGGATGATCAGCCCCTCCTTGGCCTCCGCCTGCGTCTTCGCGTTGAACTGCTTGCAGAACTCCATGATGTTCACGCCCTGCTGACCGAGCGCGGGGCCGATCGGCGGGGCGGGGTTCGCCTTACCGGCGGGAATCTGCAGCTTGACCTGACCTGTGACCTTCTTCATCGGCTGACAACTGCCTTTCGAGGGGGTGGTCCAGACGGGCCTCCAGACGGGGAGGCTCTCCCACCCATGGGACCGCGTCCTGACGGACGCGGAAGTGTCGCAAGGCGCGCTCTATCCGAGTCGCCCGCGAAAAACTAGCCGGTGGTCTTCTCCACCTGCATGAAGTCCAGCTCCACGGGAGTGGCGCGACCGAAGATGCTCACGAGCACCTTCACGCGACCCTTCTCCGCGTTGACCTCTTCCACCGTGCCGTTGAAGTTGGCGAACGGGCCGTCCACCACACGCACCGTGTCGCCGTCGTCGAACTGCACCTTGGGCTTGGGCTTGAGCGTGCCCTCGGAGATCTGCGACGTGAGGTTCGCGACCTCCTTCTCCGAGATGGGCCGCGGCTGCTCGTTCTGCCCCGTCCCCGGAAAGCCGGTGATCTTCGGCGTGTTCTTCACCAGGTGGAGCGTCCGGTCGTTCAGCTCCATCTGCACGAAGATGTAGCCAGGGAAGAACTTGCGGCGAGAGGTCTTCTTCTCGCCCTTCACCATCTCCACGACCTGCTCCATGGGGATGAGGATCTCACCGAACTGGTCCTGGAGCCCCTCGAGGCGGATCTTCTCCTCCAGGCTCTTCTTCGCCTGGTTCTCGAAGTTCGAGTAGGTGTGGACCACGAACCATTTCATCGCCATTACAGCTTCCCCCACAGGGCCGGCAGCCACTCCACCATCAAGTTGTACGCGACGGTGTCGATGCAGAAGAGCAGCACCGCGGCCACGAGCGAGGCGACGACCACTGCCACGGTCGACGTCCGGGTCTCCGGCCAGGTAGGCCAGGTCACCTTCATCAGCTCGGACGCGACCTCCATGGAGAGGGTGTGCGTCTTGGGGTGGAGGTAGCCGGCCAGCGCGAGGCCCACGGCCGCCAGGTAGCCCACGAGCGTGGACACCTTCCAGTCCAACCCCTCGACGAGCACCGCATCGGGCCATCCGAAGCTGGCCCACAGCGCTCCGAACAAGCGCTCCAGGAACAGCGCCAGGATGATGCCGGCGAGGAGGTAGAAGATGACCACGAGCCGCTTCGGATCCATCGCCGAGCGGTTAGCCTGCTGGCTGGCCTCTGATGCCGTCGCCATGGTGCCTCACGAGGTACTGCGAAAGCGAAATTTCACGAACTGCGGAAACACAGGAACCCCCGGTACCTCCAGGTACCGGGGGCCCCGCTCCCACTGAGACTTGGCAGGCCAGGAGGGATTCGAACCCCCAACACGCGGATTTGGAGACCGCTGCTCTACCGTTGGAGCTACTGGCCTAGAATCTCTCAGGAACTACCGACCTAGACCTTACCTTCCTTGTGGTCCGTATGCTTGCGGCACCGCGAGCAGAACTTGCTCAGCTCGAGCTTGTCCTGGCTCTTCCGCTTGTTCTTCGTGGTCGTGTAGTTCCGCTCCTTGCACACCGTGCACTCGAGCGAAATGATGGAACGATTGCCCTTCGGCATGGCCTACCTCTTCAGACACGGAAGGGGAAGGTTACCATCAGGCACCTTCCCCTCGGAATCCGGTGTTTGGGGCCAGGGAGCTCGAAAGCTCCCCGGGCGGGTTACTCGATGACTTCCGCCACGACGCCGGCGCCCACCGTGCGGCCACCCTCGCGAACGGCGAAGCGCAGCTCCTTCTCCATCGCGACAGGGGTGATGAGCTCCACCTCGATCGCGATGTTGTCGCCCGGCATCACCA
>NZ_SRLW01000008.1:0-75889 GCF_006518215.1 Myxococcus sp. AB025B | reverse complement strand
CCCTCTGAGCCCGCATCACCACCTTTCGCCCGGTTGAAGTTTTCAAAACTGCACACTGGATGCAGATAACAAACCAGTGGCACTATTCCGGCGCGACTGAAATCCACGTGACGGGTTGGGGAAGCCCGTGCGGGGAGTGTGGAGGGGGTATCGATGACGGAGCAGCCGCGGAACAGCCCGGAGCTGTCCGCCGATGCAGCGGACTCGAGGACCTTGCTGGAGCGACTCCAGCGGTCCGCCGACGTCCTGGAGAACCTCAGCGGAGCGCGGGCCCCGGAGCTGTCCGAGGGCACGTCCGCGGCGTTGCGGCAGGAGGCCGCGGCGCTGCGGCGCATGCGTGGGGAGCTGGGGCTCTTGCTCAAGAGCTGGTCGCTGCTCACGGACACGTCCCAGAAGCTGCTCAACCTGCCTCCGGACGAGCTGGAGTCGGGGGTGCGCGCGGCGCTGGAGGTGTTGGGACGGAACATCGACGCGCAGCGCGGCTACGTCACCCTGCTGTCGGAAGACGGCGAGCACCTGTCGGAGGCGTACGAGTGGTTCTCGCCCGGCATGAAGGCACATGGGCTCGCGCAGCACCGCGGCCGCTCGCTGGTGGGTTTCCCCTGGTCGCTCGATGAGCTGCGCGCGGGGCGCATGGTGACGGTGACGGACGCGGGCCGGCTGCCGCCCGAGGCCGTCGAGGCGAAGCGCGTCTGCGCCCTGCTGGGCGTGCGCTCGTACATCACCGCGCCGCTGCTGCTCGCCGGAAGGCTGCTCGGGTGGATGGGCTTCGACTCGGTGGACGCCGCGCGCGAGTGGACGCCCGAGGAGCGGCACCTGATGCGGCTGACGGCCCACGTGGTGGTCAGCGCGGTGGACCGCAAGCGCCGGGACGCGCAGCTGTTGCAGGAGAAGGAGCGCGAGCAGCGCGCGCAGTCGCTGGGCATCCTCGCGGCGGGGCTGGCGCATGAGATCAACAACCCGCTGGCGTACGCGACGGGCAACCTGGAGTACCTGCGCGAGCGGCTGCCCGACGTGAGCGAGCCGACGGACGCGGAGTGTCTTCAAGTCCTGGACGAGGCGCTCGAGGGCACGCTGCGCATCCAGCGCATCGTCGCGGACCTCAAGGCGCTGTCCTCCACGCAGGTGGAGGCCACGGAGCCGGTGGACCTCAAGGCCGTCACCGAGAGCACGCTGCGGATGGCGGCCAACCAGCTCCGTCACCGCGCACAGGTGGTGCGGGACTACGGCGAGGACGTGCCTCGGGTCCGGGGCTCGTCGACGAAGCTGGGCCAGGTGCTGCTCAACCTGGTGCTCAACGCGGCGCACGCCATCCCCGAGGGCCACGTCTCCGAGAACCGCATCACCGTGAGCCTGCGCACCGACGCCACCGAGGTGCGGCTCGCCGTCTCCGACACGGGCTGCGGAATCGCTCCAGACGTCCTGCCGCGCATCTTCGACCCGCTCTTCACCACGCGTCGCGCGGGTGAGGGCATGGGCATGGGGCTGGCCATCTGCCGCGACATCGTCACGGCGCTGGGAGGACGCATCGACGTGCGCAGCGAGCCCGGGCGAGGCACCACGGTGGAGGTCACCCTGCCACGCGCCGAGGCCCCCGTGCCGCTCGCGCCGAGCCTCCAATCCCTCGCCCGCTCCGAGGGCCGACGGGTGCTGGTGGTGGACGATGAGCCGCGCGTGCTGGACCTGATGCGGCGCCTGTTGCGCGGCCACGAGCTGGTCACCGTGCCGGATGGACGCGCGGCACTGGCGCGACTGAGCGGGGACAGCGCCTTCGACGTCATCCTGTGTGACTTGATGATGCCGGAGCTGACGGGCGTGGACGTGTACCAGGCGGTCCGCGACGCCTGGCCGGGGCTGCACGAGCGCATCGTCTTCATCAGCGGCGGCGCCTTCACGCCGGAGACCAAGCGCTTCCTCCAGGAAGTGAAGAACCCGGTGCTCGCCAAGCCCTTCGATGCCCGACACCTGCGCGACGCGGTGATGGCCGTGGCCCTCCCGCCTCGGGACTGAGGGCCCGGGCGTCAGGGCGGCGAGGACTCCACGAGCAGTTCCACCCGGCGGCTGCGCGCCATGCATCCCGGGGTGCCGTCATTGCACGGAGGCAGGTCCGCGCCCTGGGTCTCCAGGACGAGCCGCGCGCCCTCGATGCCGAGCGCCTGGAGCTTCGCGGCCACGGACTGCGCGCGGCCCAGGCCCAGCGAGGCGTTGACGGACTCGGGACCGAGGATGTCCGCGTGTCCGCGCAGCCGGACGCGCAGCCGCGGCCCCCGGTGGAGACACTCCGCCGCGCGCAGCAGCGAGGCCTCGCCCTCCGCCGAGAGCCGGGTGTCGAAGAAGGCGAAGAAGACGGGCTCGAGCTCGCAAGACACGGCAGGCGCGACGACCTCCGCGATGGACGCGGTGGCGGGACGCTCGGGCGAGAGCCGACGCGCCTCCGCGAGGACCTCGTCGACGACACGCGCGGCCACCTCGTCGGGGAGCGGCGTGTTCACCACGGGACCGTACTCGATTCCGACGATGGCCTCCTGAGGCTGTCCCAGGAGCATGAAGGCCGGGCGCTGCTGCCAGTGCAGGGTGACCCCGTCGCGCTCGTAGGCCGTCGAGGTGACTCGCACCGTGTCACCAGGACGCGCGTCGATGGTGACGCGGCCACGCATCACGAAGCGGTACGCATCCACGTACGAGAAGACCGACGAGCGCCCCTCGTACACCACCGACACGTCGAGCCAGCGCAGCCCCAGGGGCAGCACGTGTCGAGGCACCGTGGCCCCCGGGGACACCGTGGACGGCAAGGTCCGTCCATCCAACGTGTATTCCACGGAGACGAGCTCCCAGAATCCCTCCTGGCTGAGCCGATCATCGTGCGCCAGCTCCAGCCACGTATCGCCCGTCGCCACGGGCTCGGCACCCGCGCTCCCCGACACGAGGCTGGCGAGCAGGAGGAGACACGTCGCGAGCATGCGAGCGCCTGAGCCCGGGTCCTCGAGACACCGGGCCCGTGACACCGGACTTCGCCTCTCGCGCAGCGGATTGCCCACGACGTGCCCCCCTTCTGGACCCTCAAACCGGAGCGTGCCTCAGGGTTTCTGGACAGGCGGCGGAGCCTGCTGCGCCGCGGGGCTCGGGAGGAGGGGCGGACGGTCCTTGCCCTCCACCGCGCGCTGCAGCTCGATCTCCTGCAGCAGCGCCGCCGGCGCCACCGTGGACACCGGCACGTTCCCGCTCTCCGCGCCGCAGAAGCCGTTGAAGATGCCGCGCTTCTGCCCCGTGGCGATGATGCGGTTCACCGCGGACAGCGGCGTGCCGACGATCTCCACGCCGCGCACCAGCGTCTCCTTCCCCGTCTTCACGTCCACCCGGTACACCATGCGCGGCACGCCCTTGAAGGCCTGATAGCCATAGCTGGACGTGTTCGTGTTGCCACCGGTGATGTCGCGGATGATGAGGCCATACGGCTTGCCCTGCTTCTTCGCCTCGTCGATGAGCATCTGCTTGAGCTTCTCGTCGCTCACCTGACGCGTGCTCTCCACCATGAGGTTCGCCATGCGCGCCACCGGCTTGAGCGTGCCCTGGCTGCGACCGTGCCCGTTCGACCGGAGGAAGCCCTCCACCGGCCGGCGTCCCAGCAGGTAGTTGCGCAGCACGCCCTTCTCCACCAGCGTCACCCGCTGCCCCTTCACGCCCTCCTCGTCGTAGAGGTAGTAGCCGTTGAGCGGCTCCCCCGCGAGCGAGCGCTGCGAAGGGTCATCATGGATGGACAGGAATGAGGGCAGCACCAGCTTGCCCACCTGCCCCTTGAAGGTCTTCCCCTCGTTGTCGCCGTCCTGCCGGTCTCCCTCCAGCCGGTGGCCCACCGTCTCGTGGAAGAGCACGCCGGAGGCCTCGGGCGCGAGGATGGCGGGGCCCGTGTACGGGTCGATGGCCGGCGCCTGTCGCAGCGCCAGCAGCTCCTCGATGACCTTCGCCGCGGACTGACGGATGCGCTCGTCGTCCGGCAGCCCCGCCTCCGTGGGCGCGTAGAAGTCCCGCGAGTCATCCAGCAGCTGTCCGTCCGGCGCCCGCGTCACCGCGGAGACGTGGAGCCCGTACAGCGTCTCCTCCGTCACCAGCCGCGTGCCCTCCGTGGACACGAACAGCCGCGTCACCTTGTCGGCGGTGATGCGCACCTCCGAGTCGAACAGCTCCGGATGCGCGTTGAACAGCGCGGACACCTCGCGCGCCACCTTCACCCAGCGCGCCCGGTCGAACGGACGGGCCACCGGCGGCTGGACGAAGGTGCTCGGCTTCTCCTTCGTGAAGGAGGCGGGCCGCTTCGGGTCCTCCACCGAGTACACGTCCTCGCCCTTCTTCTTCAGGAACTGGAAGAGCGCGGACTTGTACTTCTCGTCCGTGAGCAGCCACAGCGACGTGCGCAGCGCCAGGGGCGAGTCATCCAGCGGCCCCTCCTTGCGCGCCGTGTAGCTGGTGCCCTTGGTGGAGAAGGAGAACTCCAGCCCTTCCGCGACGGAGCTGTCGAAGGCGTAGTCGCCCACGCGGGCGTCGACGTACAGCCGCCGCTCCCGGTAGCCGTCGTCCATGAAGATGGCGCCAAAGCGCGCGGCCACGACCTCCTGCTCGTAGTCCTTGAGCTGGTAGCTCATGAAGTACGGTGGCTCGTGGCTCTGCAGCTTGAGCCGTTGTTGGTTGCGCGAAAGCTCGCTCGACATGGCGTCGAGGAGCACCTGGCGCGAGTCGGTCTGCGCGGGTGCCGCCGCCAGCAACATGGCCGAGGCCACCAGCAGGGGGAGAACGGGTCGGGTGAGGGCTGTCACGCCCCCCACTGTACCCAAACCACCCCGCAAGACGAGCAGGTCCGCTGACTCCAGGTGCCCCTCCCGACACCTGGAGTCGCGAACCCCTGCCCGGAGGGTCGACTTCCGGGCCCAGGCTCGTCTGCCTTACGCCTTCGTCACCTTCTCGCGGCCCTGGGGCACGCCCTTGGTGGCGTTGCGCGTGTCAATCACACACGTCGCGTTGGCCACCACGGCGGCGTAGTCGATGTTGGTGTGGTCCGTGAGGATGAGGACCGCGTCGTACTCGCCGAGCTTCTCCGGCTCGAGCGGGACGGACTTCATCTCCATGTTGAAGCCGTGGCCCTTGTGCAGCTCCGGCACGTACGGGTCGTGGTAGCTGAGCTCCGCGCCCTTCTCCGCCAGCAGCGTCATGATGCGCAGGGACGGACTCTCGCGCATGTCGTCGATGTCCTTCTTGTACGCCGCGCCCAGGCACAGCACCTTCGCGCCGTTGAGCGTCTTCTTCGCCTTGTTGAGCGCCTCCATGGTGCGCTGCACCACGTAGTACGGCATCTGCCAGTTCACCTCGCCGGCCAGCTCGATGAACTTGGTGTGGAACTCGTACTCGCGCGCCTTCCACGTCAGGTAGAACGGGTCGATGGGGATGCAGTGACCGCCCAGACCCGGGCCCGGGTAGAACGGCTGGAAGCCGAAGGGCTTGGTGCTGGCGGCCTGGATGACCTCCCACACGTCCACGTTCATGCGGTCGCAGAGCATCTTCATCTCGTTGACCATGGCGATGTTGACGCAGCGGTAGATGTTCTCCAGCAGCTTGGCGAGCTCCGCCACGCGCGTGGAGGACACCGGCACCACTTCCTTCAGCGCGCTGCCGTACAGCGCCGCCGCGACCTCGGAGCACTCGGGCGAGTAGCCGCCGACGATCTTCGGAATCGTCTTGGTGTTGAAGCTCTTGTTGCCCGGGTCCTCGCGCTCGGGGCTGAAGGCCAGGTGGAAGTCCACGCCCGCCTTGAGGCCGTTCTTCTCCAGGATCGGCTTGAGCACCTCCTCGGTGGTGCCCGGGTACGTGGTGGACTCCAGGATGAAGAGCTGACCGCGGCGCACGTGCGGCGCGAGCGACTCACCCGTCTGGATGATGTAGCTCATGTCCGGCTCACGCGAGGCCGTCAGCGGCGTGGGCACGCAGATGATGACGCAGTCCAGGTCCTTGGACCGGGAGAAGTCCCCGGTGGCCTTCAGCTTGCCCGCGCGGGTCAGCTCCGCCAGCGGCGCGCTGGGGATGTGCTTGATGTAGCTCTCGCCCTTCTCGATCTTGTCGAGCTTGCGCTTGTCGACATCGAGCCCCACGACCGGGAAGCCGGCCTCGGCGAACGCCATGCCCAGGGGAAGACCCACGTACCCCAGCCCCACCACACCGACCTTCGCCTCCCGCCGACGAATCCGCTCCAGCAGCGGGCTGCCCACCATCACCCTCATCGTCCTCACCTCTCCTGATGCGACGTGCCGCTGAGCGGTCACGCCCCGACCCGAACACTCACCTGAAGACAACCACCCACTTCAAACTCGACGGAGGCTTCACCTGCCCCCGGAACTCCACCGTCACCGCGGGCACCACCCGCCCATAGCCGGGCGAATAGCGCGAGGGCACCACCTGCGACTCCAGGCCCTCTTCCAGCAGAATCCATGCGAGCGGCGCCCCCTCCGGGCCCAGCTCCACCGCGACGGGCGAGAACACCAGCGGCTCCTCCGCCGCGCGCTGCGCCCGCGCGAGCACCTGCGCGTCCGGCGTCACCCGCCGGGCCTGCTCATCGGGAAGATGAAAGCGTCCAATGACCTCGTGAGACCCGGTGCCGATGAAGGAGTCCCGCCCCGCCAGTGAGCGCTCGCGCCGGTCCAACCGGAACGTGCGCTCGATGCCGACCGGTGCCGGCAGCAGGCGGTAACCATCATGGCGGACCCGCAATCTGTCCACGCTGGTGCCAGGAAGGAAGGCCACCACGCGCGCTTTGGCTTCCTCGGGCAGCGCGAACAGCCGGGCCTGGTCGAGCGTGGCCTGCTCCGCGCCATCCACCTGCACGGTGTTGTGCGCGGCGGTGGCACGCAACGCGTTGCGCATCGCCGGGTCGCGCGTGTACGAGCCCGTGCCCGGGTCGACGATGACGGGACGGCCGCCCAGGTGCAGCTCGAAGGAGAGCTTGTCGTTGTGGCTGTGGCCGCCCACCCCGCGCTGGCCCTGCTTGCCCGCGCTCACGGTGACGACGGCGCCCGCGCCACGCAGCACGTGGAAGCCGCCCTCGGGGAAGCTGATGGACCGCGGCGCCGCGCCCGGTGACAGGCGCTGGTAGCGCTCCAGGCCCACGCGCCCGAGCAGCCACGCGGCCTCGTCCGGGAGCTCGCCGCCCGCCAGGCCCGCGTCACCGAAGAGCGCCGCGCCCAGGCCCACCAGGTAGCCCTGCTCCATGTCGCCGCGCTCTCTCAGCGGGAAGACGCGGCCGGAGTCGTTGTCGCCAATCTGCGGCGCCAGGCCCGTCTCGGAGGACCACGCGCGCACCGCGTGGAACATGCGCTTGAGCCGCGTCTCGTAGGCCGTGCCCAGCGCCACGCCCGCGCCCCGCGCCACCAGCAGCGCCAGGGTGAACAGCTCCACCGAGAGACGGTGGTAGGGGATGGAGCCCTCGAAGGAGGTGCCCTCGACGTGGACCTGCGCGGACATCTGCTCGCACAGGCCGGCCACCGCCAGCGCCACCTGGCGCGAGGCCCCGGGCAGCTCCGGGAACAGCAGGCCGACGACGAGCAGGCCCACGTGGTTGGAGACCAGGTGGTTGTTGGGCACCGCGCCCCGGTCCTCGAGGTGGGCCTCCACCCAGGACAGGTGGTCCGCGAGCGAGCCGAGCAGCGGCACCAGGAACTCCGCGCGGCGCACCTCGGGCGCGTCGGCGAACATGGCCAGGGCCTGCGCCAGGTTGGCCGCGCGCAGCGCCACCTCCATGGCACAGGACCACTGCACGCCCTGCCCCACGGGATTGGCCTGGAGGAAGTCGAGCACCTGCATCACGAAGGCGGAGGCCAGCCGCGAGCGCTCACGGCGAGAGGTCTCCACCCAGTGGCCCTGCGCCAGCGCGATGACGCTGTCGAGCCGCCCCATCACCCAGGGGTACTTCGGGTCATTCCCCTTCGACAGGAGCGGCATCCGCTCCACCGGCGCCAGCGGGTAGCGGTGGCCGCTGAGCACGTCGAGCGACCAGTCCACCGGCTTGCCCTCGCCGAAGACCACGCGCGTGCCGAAGACGTCCCACTCCTGACGGAGCGCGGCCTGGGCCCGGGCGAGGGCACGCTCACGCGCGCCTGGAATCGTGGAGAGCGCGGCGAGCACGGACTCGCGCTGGGACACCTCGCACCATGCGCGCGAGGTGCGCTGATGGAGCGCCTTCTGGGCCAGCTCCTCCGCGCGAGTCACGCCGAACGCGCTCAACAGCCGCACCTCATCGGTGCGCTCGCGCCGTCGGTATCGTGCCTGCCGTGCCACGCCCTGCACACGCCGCACGGCGCTGAGGGCCAAGGCCCCCGGAGCCAGTCTGGCGATTGCCGCGTAGTAGTCGAGAGTCCCCATCAGTCCCTTCCGCCGCCCGTCGCAGAGGCCGTTAGCAAGGGTCTGGCCAAGGGGGCTCTCCGAGGAGTTGAGCGGGTTTGGGCGATCATCCCTCCCCGCGGGACGGTAAAAAGTCGGGAGGTCGCCGAGGGGCATGGGTAAAGGATTGCCGAATGGCGGCGCCTTGTTTGCCCACCCTGGGCAGTGTTGCGCCCTGGAGGTGCCGTGCCCATACCTCTGCGCGTGCAAGTGGGTGCTCGGAGTGGGCGGAGCGTCGACCCGGATGTCGACGCGGGGGTGGAACAGGCGCTCGTGGCGGTGGCCGAGCGGGCCTTGTGCCGTGGTGCCCACGCGGGCATGGAGCTGTTGCTGCACGAGACGCTCCGCTTGACGGGGGCCTCCGGCGCGGCGCTCTTCGATGGACGCGTCTGCGTGGCGCGCGTGGGCACGGGCATTCCGCTTCCCATGTCCGGTGGCGGACGGATGCTGAAGGTCTGGCCCGAGCGCGCGGACGGCGCGGTGCTCGAACGGCTGTCCGCCTTCGGGAGCACGCTGCTCGCGGCGCGTGCGCGGGAGTCGGCCGCGAACGCACGGCATACGAAGCTGCTGGCCCAGCGCAGGGAGCTGGAGCGCGAGGTGGCGCGGTGGGAGCAGCGCCGCTCACACGCCGCCCACGACCTCAGGACCCCCTTGATGGTCATCAAGGGCTATCTGGACATGATGATGAAGGGCATCGCCGGGCCGATGAACGCGACGGCGCAGCGCTACCTGGACCGGATGATGCGCGCGGCGCAGGACCAGCGGGCGCTCATCGACCATCGACTGGGGCGCGGAGCCGTCACGGACCTGCGCCCCTTGTTGCACACGGCCTTCGGCCCCACGTCGCGACACGCGCAACGGTGCACGGTGACGATGGCGCTGCCGGAGCGTCCCCTGCTGGTGAAGGGGGCGCGCGTCGAGGTGGAGACCTGGGTGCGGACCCTGGCGCGCGGGCTCGCGTCGACGCGCGCCACCGCGATGGACCTCCAGGTCGAGGCGCTCGAGCCGACGAGCAATTGGCGGATGCTCGCGATGACTCGGGGCGGAGAGACTCCCTCGGCCAAGGCCCTCGCACGGATGAGGGAGCTGACGCGCCGGCTCGGAGGAACCCTGGAGGCGCCGACCGACGAGGAGCCGCGCTGGGTCGCGCGACTTCCGGCGGAGCTCGGACCTCCCGGCGCCGCCGTCACGGGCTGAGCGATTCGCGGGCCCGCCCGCTCCCAGCATCGCGCCTCCACCCGACCATCTCGCGAGTCGCGCGTCGGGCCTGCCTGGAACTGCCGGGCGCGACGCCCGGGCCGCTGCTCGGCAAGAGCGCCTTTCCATTCCGACGCGGGGCTCACCGCCACGGGTCGGGACAGGCCACCGAAGCCGCTTCCGCGACTCGAGCCGCTACGCCGCGTTCGCGGGCAGGAGCTGTCGCACCAGCTCCAGCAGCCTGCCGCGCTCCACCTCGCGCTTGACGAGGTAGCCATCCGCGCCCGCCTCGAGTCCCGCGGCCCGGTCCTCGGGACTGTCGAGCGAGGTGACGAGGATGATGGGCGTGGAGTGCAGCGTCGGGTGCGACTTGATGCGCCGCGCGAGCCCGACGCCATCCAGCCGGGGCATCTGCCAGTCGCTCACCACGAGCTGGCACGACGTGCGCTCCAGGATGCCCCAGGCCTCCTCGCCGTCCGCCGCCGTCACCACCGGGAAGCCGGCGATCTCCAGCAGCGACTTCATCGCGAAGCGCGTCGTGAGCGCGTCGTCGCACACGAGGATGCGCGGACGACGCGACTCCGTCGCCATCGAGCGCGTCTCCGGCCTCGCCGCGCGCACGAGCTCCGGCGCGTTGAGCACGGGCACCACGCGTCCGTCATCCAGCACCGCCGCGCCAGCCAGATGCCGCACGCTCTGCAGATGCTTGCCCAGCGAGCGCACGACAATCTCCTGCTGCCCCACCACCTCGTCGATGGCGTACAGCACCTTGTCCCCACCCACGACGACCAGCGCCGCCGTCTGCACGCGGCCCGACTCGATGGCGAGCGGCAGCCGGGGCAGCCCGATGGCCTCCGCCAGCGGGAGGAACGTGAGCTGCGAGCCATCCACACGCGCCACCACGCGCCCGGCCACCGTGCCCACGTCGTCCGGCGTGAGGCGCATCACGCGCTCCACGCTGTCGGACGGAATCGCGGACACTGTCGTGCCCGTGCGCACCAGCAGGCCCAGCGCCGCGGCCAGCGTCAGCGGCAGGTCCACGGTGAAGCGCGTCCCCCGCCCCGCCCAGAACTCCACATCCACCGAGCCCTGGAGCCGCGCTGCCGTGGCCTGCACCACGTCCAGCCCCACGCCGCGGCCCGACGTCGCCGTCACCTGCTCACGCGTGGAGAAGCCCGGCTGGAACACCAGCCGCGCGGCCTGCGCGTCGGACAGCTTCGCGGCCGCGTCCTCCGTCAACAGGCCCCGCCGCACGGCCGTGGCCCTCACGCGCTCCGGAGACAGCCCGTAACCATCGTCCTCCACCACCACGGCGATGCGCGCGCCCCGGGGCTCCACGCGCACCGTCAGCCGCCCCGTCTCGGACTTGCCCGCCTGGCGGCGCTCGTCCGGCGTCTCGAGCCCATGGTCGATGGCGTTGCGCACCAGGTGCAGCAGCGGGTCCTTGAGCGCATCCAGGATGCGCCGGTCCAACCGGACCTCGCCGCCCGCCAGCTCCAGCGCCACGTCCTTGTTCAGCCGCGCGGACACCTCGCGCACGGTGCGACGCAAGGGCTCCAGCAGCTGCGAGGCGGGCACCATGCGCAGGTCCCGCAGGTCATCGCGCGCCACCTGCGCCACCAGCGCGAGCTGCTCGCTGTCCCGGTGCGCCTCGCGCGACACCTCCAGCAAGCGCTTCTGCATGCTCCGCATCAGCGTCACGCCCGAGCGCAGTGAATCCAACGCCGCGCCACCGCCCCCCGCGAGCGTCAGCTCCGACGCGGCGCGCTCCAGTTGACGCAGCACCTCGTGCGTCCCATCCGACAACGCGCGGTAGCTCTCCGAGCGCCGCGCCTGCTGGGAGCGCCCCGCCACGAGCAGCTCCACCTGGAGCGCCAGCGAGTCCAGCGTCTTCACCGCCACGCGCACCGTGTGGTCCGTCGAGGCCCGGGCCTCCTGCTGCACGGGCGCCTGCTGCGCACCGGACGCGCCGTTCTCCACGGCCACCGGCGCCGCGCGCAACGTCTCCACCGCGCGCGCCACCGCTTGCGGCGGCCGCTCGTGCTCGAGCTGTCCGCGCAGGTCCACCAGCGTGCCCGCGACCTCGGAGGCCGCGAGACTCGCCGCGTCCCCTCCCGGCTCCATGCGCGCGAACCCCAGCGCGGCGGACTCGGACAGCGTGGCCAGCCGCGCGGAGCCGGCCTCCAGGGCCTGCACCTTCAGCCCGCGCGCCCGCTCCATCGCCTTGCGCACCACGGCCGCGCGGTCCGGCACGTCCGGCGAGCACAGCGCGCCGAGCGCGGCCTCCAGGAACTCCAGCGCCTCCAGCCCCTTCGCCGCGAGCCCGGACAGCACCGCGGCCGACTCGGGCATCACCACGTCGCGGCCCAGCGACTTGAGCAGCCCGGCCAGGCCATCCACCTGGGGCGCCTGTCCCGCGTCGCCCCGGGCCATGGCGGCCTCGATGCCGGACAGGCCGCGCAGCATGGACTCCACCGCGTCGCGAGGAAGGCCATCATCCGTGCGGATGTGGGCCAGCCCGTCCTCGATGGCGTGCACCACCTGCTCGATGTCGTCGAGCCCCAGGCTCGCCGCCGAGCCCTTGAGGCTGTGCACCAATCGCTTAAGCGAGGGCAGGAGGTCCGCCTCGCGCTCGTTCGAGGGGCCCTCCAACCCGAGCACCTTCGCTCCAATGGCTTGGATCTGCTCACGCGTCTCCGCGGAGAAGACCGGCCAGATGCTGCGCAAGAGCTGCGGATCCATGTCGCGCCCCTATTCCTGCGCCTGCCGTCCCGCGGCCGGGCCCCCGAGCTGCTCCAGCTCCAGCACCGTCAGCCGGTCCGGAGTCAGGTACAGGAAGGGTCCCGGCGGGGGCTGCGAAAGCTCCGACTTCGGCAACTCCTTACGCCCCTCCACCGTCTCCGCCGCCAGGCCGAAGCACTCCTCGTCCACCTCCACCACCACAATCTTGCCCAGGTCCGACATGCCGCCGCCCTCCAGCCCCAGCAGCTGGCGGAGGTCCAGCACCGGCACCACGCGCGAGCGGCTGGCCAGCGCGCCCAGCACGTGCCGCGGCGCCCCGGGCAGCGAGGAGATGCCACGCGCCTCGAGCACATGGTCCACGTGCTCGATTCGGACCGCGTAGCGCTCCCCGCCCACCTGGAAGGCGAGCACGGACAGCACCTCTTGATGCTCCTCGTGACGAGACTCGGCCAGGGCGCGAGCGCGCGCGCCGAGCACCTCGCGGCGCTTGTCCACGCTCACCCCGGTCGTCCCGAGCTGGGGCCTGGGCCCCGTGGAGTCCTTGCTCACCTTGACCTCGTCACCCGGCATGGGCTCGTCACTTCGTCGCGGGCAGCTTCAACATGTCACGCACCTTCGAGCGCAGGTCGTCCACCGACACCGGCTTGTTGAGGAAGGCGCTCGCCCCCACCAGCTGTCCCTTCTTGCGACTCGCGTCGTCCTTCAGGGAGGTGAGCAGCATGAAGGGCGTGTCATGCAGGTTGGAGTCGGCGCGCACCGCCGCGCACAGGGCGAAGCCGTCCATCTCCGGCATCTGCACGTCGGAGATGATGAGGTCCGGCCTGTACTCGCGCGCCTTGTTCAGCCCCACCGCGCCGTTGGGCGCGTCGACAAACTCCAGGCCCCAGCCCATCAGGTAGACCTGGAGCAGATTGGTGATGGTCTTCGTGTCCTCCACGATGAGGACCTTCAAGGACTTTCGTTCCGTCGCCACATTCACATTCATAGCTGGTACCTACCCACCAGGTCCGAGAAGCGCTTCGAGAGATTGGTCAGGTTTCCAGCCACCTGTTCGATGCGTCGCGTCCCGATGACGGAGTCTCCCATGGCCGACGTCAGCTCGCCCATCGCCGCGGCGATCTGCTCCACGCCAATCGTCTGCTGCCGGGTATTGCCCGCGATCTGTCGCGCCGCACCGGACGATTCGCGAATGACTTCGGACAGTCCGAGGATGGCATTGCCCGCGCCGCGCGCCAGCTCCATCGCCGCCTGCGCCCGGCGGCTGCCTTCTTCCGTGGCCGTGACGGCCGCGCGCGTTCCCTTCTGCACTTCGTTGAGAAGTCCGCGCACCTGCTCCGCGGCCAGCCGGGACTGCTCCGCCAGGGTGCGCATCTCCGTGGCCACCACCGCGAAGCCGCGCCCGTGCTCGCCCGCCTTCGCCGCCTCGATGGAGGCGTTGAGCGCCAGCAGGTTCGACTGCTCGGCCACGTCCTTCACCGTGCTGATGATGTCGCCGATCTGGAGCGTGCGCTCGTTCAAATCCGTGATGGAGAGGGCGATGGCCTTCACCTGCTCGCCCAGCTTCTCCATGCCGGACACGCTCTCCGACACCACCTTCTGGCCCTCGGCGCTGAGCGTCTCCGACTTCTGCGTCTGGGAGATGACCGAGTCCGCGTAGGCCGTGGCCTGCTTGGAGGTCTGGGCAATCTCCGCCACCGTGGTGCTCGTCTCGCTGATGGCGGATGCCTGCTGGTGCGCCATGGCGGACTGCTGCGAGGACGTCGTCAGCACACCCGCCGCCTCCTTCTCCATCTCCGCCGCCGCGCCCTTCAGGTCCTCGAGCAGGTGCGCGAGCCCCTCCGACATGGCCGCGAAGCTGCGCGACACCGCGCCAATCTCGTCATTGGCCTCGGTGTCGAAGCGCTGGCGCAGGTTGCCCCCGGCGATTCCCGCCGCCGCGTGCGACAGCCGCTCCAGCGGCACGACGAGCAGCCCGGACAGGAGCCACGACGCCACCAGGCACGCGGCGAGGATGAAGACGCCGAGCACCAACGTGAAGCGCGTGGTGCCTCGCAGCGCGTTGGTGAGCGCCTCCTCGTGGAGCGCCACCTGCACGGTGCCCACCCGACGCGAGGCGCCTGCGTGCGGCGCCACCACGGGGGTGGAGGACTCCACCACCGCCTCGTCGTTGATGACCAGCCGGCGCTCCACCGCGGTGTCTCCTTCGGCGGACGGCTGATCCGCGCCCGCGAAGCGCTCCGCGGCGACCTCCGCGAGCAGCTCGCCCTTCGCGTCGCGGACCAGCACGTAGGCCACGTCCGGGACATGGCGCAGGACACCGTGCGCCGTGGACTGCAGGCGGCTGGCGTCCGAGCTGGCCGACAGCATGGGCGTGAGCGTCTTCGCCAGCTCCTCGCTCACCGCGTGCGAGCGCCGGGACAAGTCCTCCCGCTGCGCGTTGCTCATCTGCATCCAGAAGGCGAGCACGAGGATGCCCGCCACGAGCACGCCCGTCACGCCCGTGACGGCGACAATCTTGAAGCGCAGGCTGAGGCGGCCCATCGCGAGCAGCCCTGGCAGCGTCAGCTTCGTCTTCTCGAGGTCCACGTTGACTCCCACGGGCGAAAGCGCGCCGCTAGCGCGCGCCCTGCCATCCAGCCTGAGTTCTGGGTACCAGGGCCTGTCGCAGGCCGCCGGCGGTCATCGTCTCCACCCCACGCAGCGGGTGTTCATCATCCAGTCCGTCGAGCGAGCGCAGCGCGTTCTGTCGCGCGCGCTCCGCGTCCTCGGGCCGGTCCATGCGTCCGTAGAGCGCCACCAGCGTCGCGTGACCGAGCGCCAACCGGGGCTCCAGGTACAGCGCCTTGCGCACCGCCTCCACCGCGCCGTTCAAGTCGCCGCGCCCCTCCGCCACCATGGCCAGCAGCAGGTACGCCTCCGGCACCAACGCCTTCGCCGCCTCGCGCGCGAGCGCCTCGGCCTCCTCGAAGCGGCCCGAGCGGGCCGCGTCCAGCGCGCGCTCCATGGGCCCCGTGGCGCTCCCGCTCGAGGCGGGCACGGCCTGCGGGCCCCGCGCCTCACCCGCGCCCTGGGGTTTGTGCGGGCCCGTGGCGACGGCGGACAGGCTCACGACGGGCGCCTCGGTCCCCGAGGGCGTGCGCGCCGGCTGGGTCGAGCTCCCCTCCCCCAGCGCCGAGGGACGCGCCGCGGCCCGCGCCGCCGTGCGAAGCAGCGTCTGGGCCGCGTCGCGCACGGCCCGGGGCGTGGGCGGCGCGGGCCGCGTCCAACCCGGAGGCGGCACCCTCAACGCCACGCTGCCCTCGGCATCCACCGTCTCCAGCCCCAGCCCGTTGGTGAGCGGCACCTCGGCGGGCGACACGAACAACAGCCCGCCCGGCGCGAGCACGGAGACGAAGTGCGTGAGCACCTCGCGCACCAGCTCGGGCGGGAAGTAGATGAGGACGTTGCGGCAGAAGATGGCGCTCGGCGCGCTCACGGGCGGCGGCTCGTTGGCCAGGTTGTGGCGGCGGAACTCCACCGAGCGGCGAACCTGCGCGACGACGGAGAGCTGCTCGCCCTGCGGCTCCAGGTAGCGGCGCTCCAGCTCCGGCTCGATGTGCCGCAGCGACCACGGGCCGTAGAGCCCCGCGCGCGCGCGGTCCAGCGCCCGGTTGGACACATCCGTGGCGAGCACCCGGAAGCGGCCCTCGGGTACGCCCGCCGCGAGCAACGCCATGGCGATGCTGTACGGCTCCTCGCCCGTGGCGCAGCCCGCGCTCCACACCTGGAAGAACGGCCCCGCCGGCGGCACGGCCAGCCGCGCCAGCGTGCGCAGGTGCTCGGGGTGACGGAAGAAGTACGTCTCGCCGATGACGGCGTGCTCGATGAAGGTCTCCACCGCCTGCGCGTCGCGACGCAACAGCCCGCGCAGGAACGACGCGGGCGCAAGGCCCCGCGCCTCCGACGAGCGCGCCAGCGCCGTCTCCAACGTGCGGCGCAGGCTGTGCGCGAGCGTCAGGCCGCAGGCGGCCCGGAGGACCTCCTCCACCTGGATGAGCGTCGCGTCATCGAGGACGGCCTCGCTCACGCCCCCTCCGACCCCACCAACACCGCCGAGACGCGCAGCAACGGCCGCACCCCTTCGGGCGTCCGGCACAGGCCCGCCATCAACCCCGTCCGGTCCCACGGCAAAGTCACCGTGCCATCGGGAGTGCCCTCCACCAACGTGGGCGCCTCCACCAGATCCCTGACACGGTCCACCAGCACGGCCACCGGGCGAGCGCCCTTGCAGATGACCAGGTGCGCATCCAGCTCCGGCTGCCGCGTCACGCCCAGCAGCACCGCCAGGTCCACCGCGACGGCCGGGTTGCCTCGATAGATGAAGGTGCCCGCGACATGGGGCGGCGCCCCCGGCAGCGGCTCCAGTTCCACCAATCGCACCACCTCCTGCACGGCGTCCGCCGCGAGCAGCGCGCTGGTGCCCGCCGCGTCCAGGGTGAGGAAGAGCCCCGGCAGTCGCAGCTCTCCCGACAGGGAGATCAACTCCTGACGCAGCCGCGCCTGCTCGAGCTCCAGCGCACCCAGTCGCTCCTCGACGGAGGCCCGGCGCACCTGTGTGTCCACGGGGTTGTTGGGGGTGTCTGCCATGGGGACGGCCCCGCCCGCTTCAGCCCTGGCGCGCGGGTCGACTCACGCTAGTCCGGGCCAGGAATAACCGTCAATGCGGGGTCAAACTGACCGTCCCCCATCCGACGCGGCGGATGTGTGTCCGCAGCCGCCTCGACAGGTCGGGTGTCCACCAGGCGGGGAGTGCGTCCGGAAGTGAAGATATGGTTTGATGCGGACCCGGCACACTCCTGGAGAATCCATGTTGCTTGTTGTCAGGGGGTACGAATGATCAAGGGCGACTCGCCGAACCCCGAGACGCCTGGCGCGCCGGGCGCGGATCCGCTCATCGGTCGCACCCTGAATGGCCGCTTCAGCATCCTGGAGCCCCTGGGTGTCGGAGGAATGGGCAAGGTCTACCGCGCCTTGCAGGCCCCCCTGGAGCGAGTGGTCGCGCTCAAGGTGCTCAACCCCAGCTTCCCCAGCAGCAGGGATCCAGGCTTCCAGAAGCGCTTCCTGCGCGAGGCGTCGCTGACGTCGAAGCTGCGCCATCCCAACACCGTCACCGTCATCGACTATGGCCAGACGGACGACGGCATCTTCTACATCGCCATGGAGTACCTGGAGGGTCGCACGCTGGCCCAGGTGCTCGGGCAGGTGGGGCCGCTGTCCTGGTCGCGCTCGGTGGCCATCGCCCAGCAGATCTGCCGCTCGCTGCGCGAGGCGCACAGCCTGGGCATCGTCCACCGCGACCTGAAGCCCGCCAACATCATGCTGCTCAACGAGCAGGATCAGGACCTGGTGAAGGTCCTGGACTTCGGGCTCGTGAAGTCGGTGGCGGCGCCGCAGGAGGGGCAGATCTCCCCGGAGATCACCCAGAACGGCACGTTCCTCGGCTCGCCGCAGTACATGGCGCCCGAGCAGGCGCGCAACGCGACGGACGCGCGCAGCGACGTGTACTCGCTGGGCATCGTCCTCTTCCAGATGCTGATGGGCCGGCCGCCGTTCATCGCGCGCGACCACATCGAGCTCATCTTCGCCCACTACAAGGAAGCCCCGCCCACCTTCCAGCAGCTGCGTCCAGACCTCGCGATTCCGCCCGAGATCGAGGGCGTGGTGCGCCGCTGCCTGGAGAAGGACCCGGCGCGCCGCTTCCAGACGATGGACGAGATGCTGGAGGGCCTGCGCGAGGCGAGCATGTCCGCGGGCGGCAACAGCGGCATCTTCAAGCGCCCCGGCGGCGCGACGACGACGGGCCCCTACCCCTCTCCGCTGTTCTCCAGCGTCGGCAGCGCATCCACCGAGTCGGGTGACACCATCGCCGTGGACATCAGCGTCGAGGTGCCGGTGGCGGTGCAGCGCGCCCGGCAGCGCACGCTGCTCATGGGCGGACTCGGCGGCGTGGTGGTGGCCGGCCTCATCGCGGGCGGCGCGGTGCTCTTCATGGGCAACAAGGAGGCGCCCAAGCCCGCCGAGCCGCCGCCCGCCGCCGTGGCGCAGGCTCCGGCGCAGGCGGCTCCCGCGGCGCAGGCGGCGCCCACGCCCGCGGGCAACCAGAAGGTCCGCTTCAAGCTGATGAGCCAGCCCAGCGGCGCGCGCGTGTTCTACCGGGGCAAGGAGCGCGGCGTGACGCCGTTCACCCTGGAGCTGCCGCCGGGTGAGGATGGCACCATCACCGTGGAGCTGACGTTCGCGCTCGAGGGCTACCAGATGGAGACCGTCGTCACGGGCGGCTCCGGTGACGTGGTGCTGTCGCAGAAGCTGCAGAAGCGCCGCGGCGGCCGGGGCGGCGGAGTGGAGGTGGCGACCGCCTCCTCGTCTTCCTCGGATGACGTCGACGTGCCCGAGCCCGTGGCCACGCCCGGGGGCATGTCCGCGCCGGTGATGCTCGCGCCCACGCAGGCGCCCTCGGAGCCGGCCGTCCCCCCCACGGCGGGCGCGGTGGGCGCGGCGGCGGCCACGCAGGCCAAGGGCGTGTCGGGCGGACTGACGGTGCCCGTGCTGCCCACGGCGGCGCTGGCCTCCGCGCGCGGCGACGTGCTGCCCTACAACGAGGACATGCCTCGTCCGGAGATGATCGACCAGAGCAAGGACCTCATCTACACGCGCGAGGCGATGGCGGCGAAGGCGGAGGGTGTGATGATCACCCGCTGCACCATCACCACCAAGGGCCGCGTGGAGAAGTGCCGCGTCATCAAGACGGTGCCGTACATGGAGAAGGCCGTGTTGGACTCGCTCCAGTCGCGCACCTACAAGCCCGTCATCTACCAGGGCCATCCGGTGAACGTGGACTACACCTTCAGCATGCGCCTGGTGGCTCCGCGCCGCTGAAGTCCGTCAGGCCCTTCGAGGACGTGAGCGCCGCCCCCGGTCTTCCGGCAAGGGCGGCGCTCCTGTCTCGGGCCTCAGTCGCGCCGCCGCCGTGCACGCAGTAGCGCGAGCGCCGCCAGCCAGCCTCCGGCCACGACGGCGCCCGGAGCCGAGGCGCAGCCGGTGCCGCGCCCGTCTCCCAAGAGGGCCAGCCCCGTGTTCTTCATGATGCACTGATTGGGTGGCAGCCCCTTCGGGTAGATGGAGCAGAAGCCCTCGGCGGAGCCTGCGTCGATGATGCGCTTCTGCGTCTCACCGAGCGGCGCGGTGCGCTCCATCGTCGCGCCCGGATAGGGCACGTGGTCCAGCCCCACCACGTGGCCAATCTCGTGCGTCATGGTGTTCTGCAGGTCCATGGCCACGCAGTCGACGGACTCGGAGCCCTCCACGCACGGCGGAGCGTCCACCGTGGTGAAGAGGTAGCCCGCCGCGTTGACCTCGATGTCCGCGTCCCACACCCGCCCGCTCTCGACGCCGTGGGAGGAGATGGTGATGGCCAGCGTGCGCGAGTCCTCGTCCCAGCACGCGTACTTGTTGCCGCAGGTCATCTCCGTCCAGCACGCGTCGTCCTCGGGGGCGACGTCGAAGCAGTACGTCTCGCGGAAGGTGATGATGTTGTAGTTGGACGCGGGGTCCTCCTTCACGTACCCCACCTCCACCTTCCCCTCCCAATCCCTGCCCCGGCGGAACGTGTAGTCGCTGCACGTCGCGGCCACGCGCCGCCACGACTCGAAGGAGGCCTCGATGGCGGCCACCTCCGTGTCGCCCGGCGTGCGCGCGCTGCCGGCGGCATCCAGGTGGTAGACGTACTCGGGGGCGGGCCAGACCAGACACATGCGGCCGTTCCCGTTCGCCGTGGTGCGGCGGTAGGGATACGTGTCCTGAGCCACGGCGGGCGCGCTGGCGACGAGCGTCAGCGCGAGCACCAGGGGCCTGCTCACGAGCGGCCCTCCGCCGCGCCGCGCCTGCGCCGACGCAGCCACGCCCACGCGAGCAGCGCCGGCCCCATCGACGTCGCGGTGGCGCCCGTCGCGGAGCAGCCCTTGTCGCCCAAGGGGCCGCCCACCAGCGTGTCCATCGCCGGGTGGAAGTCGGACTGGCTGGGCCTGCCCTTCGGATAGACATCGCAGACGAAGTCGCGCGAGCCCGGGTCGATGTCGCGCTTGGACACCTCGCCCGGCGGCGCGCTCGGGAACATGGTCGAGCCCGTCACGCGCGTGTGGTCCAACCCGATGAAGTGGCCAATCTCGTGCGTGGCGGTGTTCTGCACGTCGGTGGCGACGCAGTTGCCCTGCCCCTGCGCCGTGCACGGAGGCCCGTCCACCGCGGTGAAGAAGTACCGGCTCGCGTTGAAGGAGATGTCCGAGTCGTAGATGATGCCCGAGCGCTTGTCGTACGTGGTGAGGGTGATGGCGAGCGTGCCATCGTCGTCATCCCAGCAGTCGTGCTGGTTCGCGCACGTCTCTTCCTTCCAGCAGGGGTCGGTCGACTGCACCAGCCCGCTGCAGTTCTGGGTGCGGAAGAGCACCAGGTTGTGGTTCGTCTTGCCGCGCAGGTAGCCCACCTCCCGCGAGTCCACCAGCGGCCCCTCCCGCAGCGACAGGTTGCCGCACGATGTGAAGATGTCCTGCCAGCTCTGGAAGGAGGCCCGGACGGCCTGGAACTCGGTCTCCCCCGGCGTGGCGGGGTTGCCGTCGCGGTTCAGGTTCCAGGTGACGAGCGGCACCGTCCAGTACAGCGCCTGCGTGGACGGGTCTCCCGCCGTCACCCGGCTGCGCACGTACGGGTCGAACTGGCCGACGGCCATCAGCGTGAGCAGCGCGGCCACGGGCATCACGGCGTGGACCCCTTCTTCAGCGCGGCGCGCACGGTGGCCTTCAGCTCCTCCAGCGTCCGGGGCTTCTGCGTGGCCGTCGTGGGCTTGCGCGTGACGGGGTCCAGCAGCAGCGCGTCGGAGTGCTCGGGGATGACCATGGCGGGCTTGCCGGCCTCGTCGCGGCGCACCTGGAACTTGCCCTGGGCCATGCCGGCGACGCGGAAGGCGGAGGCGCCGCGCTTGCGCAGGAAGACGACCACCTCCTCGTCCTTCTTGAAGGTCGCCAGGCCATGCACCGTCTGGCCGACGTCGCCCACCTCGCCTCCGGGCTGCGTGACGAGCACCGTGCTGCCCGGCTGACCCTTGAGCGGGTCGGTCACCTGGACCTCGATGTCGGTGACGATGCGCCGACCATCCCCGCTCCAGCGGCTCTCCACGCGGCGCACGACGCCATGAACGACGGCATCCGCTTCCTGGGAGAGCTGCGTCACGTCCACGCGCAGCTGCGTGGTAGCGGACGCGGTCCATCCCCCCAGGAGCGCCACCGTCAACATTCCCAAGCGAAATCGCTGACGAATCGACATACGCGTTATCTCCCTCGGGGCGCACCATACCTCAGCGAGCCCATCCGCGTTGACCCCTCGACCGCCTCCCTGCTAATCCGCGCGCCCGTATGACTTCCGCCCCTCGCGTCCGCTTCGCTCCGTCTCCCACCGGATACCTCCACATCGGCGGTGCCCGGACGGCGTTGATGAACTACCTGCAGGCCCGCCGCTACGGCGGCACCTTCATCGTCCGCATGGAGGACACGGACCGCGTGCGCTCCACGCAGGAGTCGGTGCAGGCCATCCTCGACGGCCTCGAGTGGCTGGGCATCGACTGGGACGAGGGCCCCGGCAAGGAGGGCCCTCACGCGCCCTACTTCCAGACCCAGCGCCTGGACACCTACCGCGAGCACTCCCAGCGCCTGCTCGCCGAGGGCAAGGCCTACCGCTGCTACTGCACCCGGCAGGACCTGGAGGCGCAGCGCGAGGCGGCCGAGAAGGCCGGCGCCTTCTACAAGTACCCGGGCACGTGCCGTGAGCTGAAGGGCCCGCCCGAGGGCCGCCGCGAGGAGGAGGCCGTCATCCGCTTCAAGATGCCCTCCACGGAGGGCACCGTGTCGTTCGACGACAAGGCGCTGGGCGTCATCACCAAGCCCTACTCGGACCTGGACGACTGGGTCATGCTGCGCGCGGACGGCATCCCGCTCTACAACTTCGGCTGCGTCATCGACGACCACCTGATGGACATCACGCTGGTGGCGCGCGGGCAGGAGCACGTCAACTCCACCTTCCCGCAGCTGATGCTCTACATGGCGCTGGGCTGGAAGCCGCCCGAGTTCGCGCACCTGCCGCTCATCCTCGGACCGGACCGCGAGAAGCTCTCCAAGCGCAAGCACCCCGAGGCGGACGTGATGCTGCACAAGCGCACGGGCATCCTGCCGGAGGCGCTCAACAACTTCATCATCCGGTTGGGCTGGAGCCACGGCAACGACGAGGTCATCAGCCGCGAGCAGATGAAGGAGTGGTTCGACTTCTCCGGCGTCGGCACCACCTCCGGCGTGTGGAATCCGGAGAAGCTCCTGTGGCTCAACCAGCAGTGGATGAAGGAGCTGCCGGAGGCCACCGTCGCGGAGCGGCTGGTGCCCTTCCTCGAGGCCAAGGGCTTCCAGGTGAAGGGCGACTCGCGCCTGGTGCCGCTGGTGCACGCGCTCAAGGAGCGCTCGCGCACGCTGGAGGAGATGGCCACCACCGCGTCGCTCTACTTCCGCTCCGGCGTCACGCTGGACGAGAAGGCCGCGGCCAAGCACCTCACGGGGGACTCGCTGGGGCTCTTGCGCAAGGTGCGCGACGGCATCGCCGCGCTGCCGGAGTGGACGGTGGAGGCGCTGGACGGCGTGGTGAAGTCCGTCAGCGAGTCCTCCAGCGTGGGCATGGGCAAGGTGGCACAACCCGTGCGGGTCGCCATCACGGGCAACACCACGAGCCCGGGCATCGGCGAGACGCTGCTGCTCGCGGGTCGTGACGAGGCCCTGCGCCGCATCGACGCCGCCCTGTCGCGCGGCGCGTGACCTCCGCCTCACGAAGCGGTGGACGTTCCCCGCTTCGGCCCCTATCTTCACGAGCCATGATGCGAGCGCTTGACACCATGAGACAGCGTTTTTATAAGGCGCGCCCGCTCGGCGCGTTGATGTGTGCGCTCTGGGCGGTGGTGGCGAGCGCCGAGGTGGTCAGCGGCGCCCAGCTCCCGGACGGCTCCCAGAAGGTGGGGGAGAACCGGTACCGGGCGCCAAAAGACTTCGAGGCGACGCTGGATTACTACCGCTCGGTCTACTCGACGAGCAGTTATCCTCGGAGGCAGATCGTCAACCAGCCGGGCGTGAAGGCGGTCCACATCACCAACCCCTCGGGGAAGAACTTCGCGGGGCTGAATATTTACGAGGCGAACGAGGAAGTTCGCATCTACATCGTCCCGACGCAGCAAGCGGCCAAGCCGGCGAAGAAGCCGGAGCCCAAGTCAGGGAAGAAGAAGTAGAGCAGTCAGCAGGAAACGCCCACCGAAGTTGTTGCAGTCGATGGGCGGTGTTGGTAGTAGAGGCAGCCGCAGTGATTGGGGAATCGTCTAACGGCAGGACAGCAGACTCTGACTCTGCTTATCTAGGTTCGAATCCTAGTTCCCCAGCTCGCAGCACCGCAGTTCGCAGCAAAAAAAGCTCGAATCAAGATGGTTGACGAGAGCTGAAGCAGGATGTAGGAAGCAGCAGCAGAAACACGGTGGTTGCAGCGAAATGTCGGCCCTGTCGTCTAGCGGTTAGGACGGTGCCCTCTCACGGCACAAACTCGGGTTCGAATCCCGGCAGGGTCACTCAGACGCCGCCTTCTGAAAAGAAGGCGGCGTTTTGTTTTTCCGGAGTGTGGTGACACATGCGGCCGCTCGAGGCGTTGCTTGAAACCGAGGACCCCGCGTGGCCGTTGGTGCGGGAGTGGTTGGACTCGGCGAGCAACCCGGTCGAGGTCCTGCCGCGCGACGAAGCCGCCGCCGGAGCTGTGCTCCACCTGCTTCAGGTGACGACGCGCTCTCCCCTGGGCGCGGTGGCCTACGAGACAGGGGGCCTGCTCGTCGACGGGGGCTGGCTCCGAATCCTGGGCGGCGGGGGCCCGCGCATGCGCGGCAGTCTGGCGACGTGGAATGCGCTGGGCCCGCATCCCGCGGTGGCCTCGACCCGGGGAATGCTGCTCGTGGCCCATGATGTCCTCGGCGGCTTCTTCGCGCTCGACGGCGGGGCACTCGGCGAAGGGCGAGGCGGCGCGTTCTACTTCGCGCCCGACACGCTCCGCTGGGAGGACCTGGGGCGCGGCTACTCGGACCTGCTGGCGTTCTTCCTCTCTGGAGACCTCGCCGGGTTCCATGGCGCGTACCGCGCGGCCGGCTGGAGCGAAGAGGCCTCGAGGCTCTCACCGGATGAGGGCTTCTCCCTCCACCCTCCCCTCTGGACGGCCGAAGGCAAGGACCTCACCCAGGTGTCTCGACGGGCTGTGCCCATGACGGAGCTGCTGGCGCTTCAGCTCGACCTCGCACGCCAGCTCGACGCCGGCGAGGCCTGAAGCACCGGCTCATGCCGACGGCGCGAGGATGCTCTGGCGGAACGCGGAGAGCGCGGCGGCCAGTCGGTCCTGGGCTCGCTGGACACCCCGGCGCAACAGCAGCATCCGCACCTTCTCCGGCAGGACACTGGCGCCCTGCGTGGTGCCGAAACCCACCAGGTCCATGCGCAGGGTGATGGCCTCCAGCAGGTCACCCAGGTCCGCCTCGGGACTGGCCAGCAGCAGCACGTCCGGGGGCCGGCTCTGCAGGCGCTCCGCCAGCGTGCGCCACTGAGGGTCCCCCGTCTCCACCACCACCACGTCCACCTCCTCGAGCTCCGGCGCGTACGGCGGCAGCTCCCGCACCTCGAACCCGGACTCGCGCAGCGACTCCAGCGCCTCGGCGCTGCCCACCACCGCCACGCGGCCCGCCTGGACCTGGCGTGACGACTCCTCGTAGGCCCGGAGCTCCTCCTCCAGCGCCACGTGCGCGGGCTCCGGCGCGTCCTGCCCCGCGGCCAGGAGCGCCGCGGCCTCCCGGGCCACCTCCCGCGCCTGCTCTCGGACACGCGTCCCGGACGTGCGCCGCTCCAGCGCCGCGCGCACCTTGGCGCGCAGCACCCGCAGGTCATCGAAGGGCTTGAGGATGTAGTCGCTCGCCCCCGCCGCGAAGGCCGCGATGACGGACTCGCTGCTCGCGTAGGCGGTGATCATCAGCGCCTCCAGCGTGGGCTGCAGCGTCCGCGCCTGCGCGACGAGCTCCACCCCGCCCATGCCGGGCAGGTTCTTGTCCGTCACCAGCACGTCGATGCGCTGCTCACGCAGAATCGGCAGCGCCTCCTCCGCGCTCGCCGCCACCAGCACCACGAGGTCCGACTCGCGCTCCAACAAGCGGGCGCAGATGTCGAGCACGACGGGCTCGTCGTCCACCACCAACACCGTCGAGGCGAGCGTTCCCCCCTCCCCACCGTCGCCCTCACCGGTCTCGAACGGGAGATCCATGGCTTTGGAGATTCGCACAGCTTCACGCGGACTTCGAGGCTCGCATGCGGGGACCGGTATGCTTATGCCCGTGGCGAGCTTCGAGGACGCGTTGCAGGAGAATCGGGTGCCCCCGCTGTTGGGCGACGTGCGCCTGCGTTACGACGGGGGCCGGCTGGTGGGGGAATCCCGCCCGCCCCGGTGGGATGCGCGCATGCTGCCGGGCCTGTGTGTCGGTGTCGCCGTGGGCTGCGCCCTGGGCGCCGCCGTCCTGGTGGGACAGGAGAAGGGCTCGCTCCCGGCCGCCTCCGCCACCCTGGCCCTGGTGGCCGCGGCCCTGGTGGGAGCCGCCCTCCGGCTCGAGTCGAAGCTCGGCCGCCGCCGCTTCGTGCTCCACTTCCGCTCGGAGACCCTGCGAGTCGAGCGACTGGCGTGGACTCCCGGCGCCACCCGCACGGAACTCATCCCCTTCGACGAGGTCCGCGCCGTGCACATCGTCGAGCGCACCGGCTCCGGCTACGCGCTGGTCGTGGAGTACGGCCCCCAGGGCGCCCAGGCCCGGCGCGCCGTGCTGGTGGAGAAGGTGCGCCACGCGGAGGGAGAGACGCTCCACCGCGTGTGGCGCATGCTCAGCAACGCCTTCGGCCTCAGAGGGGCGGGGCTCGCCGGAGGGTGATTTCGATGTCCGTGCCCTCGCCGGGCGTGGACGACAGCCGCAGGTTGCCTCCCGCCTGCGCCACCAGCTCGCGGCAGATGGACAGGCCCAGGCCCGTGCCGATTCCCACCGGCTTCGTCGTGAACAGCGGCTGGAACACGCGCTCCTGCAGGTCCACGGGGATGCCGCAGCCGTTGTCCGCCACCGTCAGCACCACGTCGTCAGGCCGCACCGCCCAGCGCACCTCGATGCGCCCCTGCCGCCCCGTGCCCGACATGGCCTGCGCGGCGTTCACCACGAGGTTGAGCAGCACCTGGCACAGCTTCACCGGCCCGAAGATGACGCGCACCGCCTCGCCGTTGCTCGTCAGCCGTGCCCTGTCCCGCACCTCCGCCCGCGCCAGCTTCACCGCGAAGGAGACCACCTCGGCCACGTCCGCGGTGGCCTCCATGTCCTCGCCGCGCGCCTGGGCCCTCAGGCCCAGCGCCACCTGACGCAGGTGCTCGGCGCCGTCCGCCAGGTCCTTGATGAGCGCGGGCAGGTCCTCCACCGTCTCCGCCACCGACGGGTTCGGATCCGAAGACAGGTGCTTGGACACGTACTGGATGACGCTCGTCAAATCCCGCTGCAGCGAGGACACGTTCTGCGACAGGTAGCCCACCGGGCCCATCAGCTCGTGCGCGATGCCCGCCGTCACCTGCCCCAGCGTGGCCAGACGCTCCGACTTCATCATCCGCCCTTCCACCTCGCGGATGCGCAGCTCCAGCCGGGCAATCTTCAGCGCGTCGTCCAGCGCCGCCTGCAGCTCCGAGCGGTCCCACGGCTTGACGAAGTAGCGCGTCACCTGGCCGCGGTTCACCGCGTCGATGACCGCCTGCATGTCCGCGTACGCCGTGACGAGCATGCGCTTGGCGTCGGGGGCAATCGAACGCGCGCGCTCCAGCAGCTCCACGCCCGTCATCCCCGGCATCCGCTGGTCGGAGAGGATGACGCCAATCTCGCCCTTGCGCTGCTCGAGCAACGCCAGCGCCTCGCTGGGAGACGCGCTGCGGAAGATGCGGAAGCGCTGTCCGAAGTTCGCGTCGAAGACCCGCAGGTTCAGCGCGTCATCGTCGACGTACAGCACCGCGGGTAGTTCAGACGGGTTCATGACGCTCCTCCTGGCCGGCTATCCCTCAAAGAGGCCAGGCTGGTGCCGCCTAGAATAGCGCCTCCTCCGACTCCCTTTCTGCTGGGTGCCGACGGAACCGTCCCCCCGGGACGTAATGCCTCGCGAACTCTAGACCAACCAGACAGGTTTGACCCCCAGGAAAATCCAGACGAGTGCCCGTCACCCTGCCCGCTCACCGGGCATGCCGGCGACGGGAGGGCGCGGAGTGTTGGAGGGCTCAGCGAGTGGAGGTGAGGACGGGCGCGCGTGCGTCCGGGGATGCCAGGGCATCACCGCTGTCCTGCTCCAGGGCCACGGCCACCGCGTCCACGGAGGCGAAGCGGCCCCTGGGGAGGGCGCCCAACAGCGAGAGCACCGTGGGAGGGGCCTCGTTCTCACGAGCCACCCAGGTGAGCTCTTCCGCGGTGAGGGGGAACACCGCGCCGAGCAGGGCCTGGTGCAGCGACTGCGCGAGAGGCAGCGGCTGGCCCACCCGCTCCTCCAACTCCGACACACCCTGGACAAGCCGTTCGCGTGTCATGTCGTCGTTCATTTGGACGAAGTTAAGCAGCGAACCGATTCGGCTGCCGGCCTTTTTTTCGTGGCCGCCCAGCAACCAGGAGAGCGGGCCACGCAGCGGGCCCCGGGTGGCCACCTTCCGCGGGGCGCCCCACCGTTAATCGCGCAACTTCACACGCACCCTCAGGAGGGACTTCGGCATGGCGCACCAGGACAAGCCCGACGACAAGCCGCGCAAGGCGGGCAGTGACGCGGATTACGCCGAGCGCATCGACCACGTGGAGGCCGCGCGCCCCGAGCCCTGGCCCGGAATCCGCGGACGCTCGCACGAGGATGAGCAGGAGCTCCCCACCGGCACGCCGCGAGAGCAGCAGGCCCAGGTGACGCAGGCGCAACGCAAGCTCGAGGAGGAAGAGGCGAGCGAGCGCGAGCCCACCCGCGAGTAGAAACGAGAGGGCCCGCTCCCTGGCGCTCCGGGGACGGAGCGAGGAAGCGGGCCACTCACCTGCCAGCAGCCTAGAAGAGCAGCCGCGTGGGGTGCTCCAGCAGGCCGCGCAGCTCGCGGAGGAACTCCGCGCCGATGGCACCGTCGACGATGCGGTGGTCGCACGACAGCGTGGCCGACATCATCTTGCGGATGACCATCTGACCGTCGCGCACCACGACCTTGTCCGTCACCGCGCCCACCGCGAGGATGGAGGCCTGCGGCGGGTTGATGATGGCGGCGAAGTTGTCGATGCCGTACATGCCCAGGTTGCTCACGGTGATGGAGCCGCCCGTGTACTCCTCGGGCTTGAGGGCCCGCTTGCGCGCGCGCTCCGCCAGCTCGCGAATCTCCGTGGACAGCGCCTGCAGCCCCTTGGTGTCCGCGTCGCGGACGATGGGGGTGATGAGGCCCTGCTCCAGCGCCACCGCGATGCCCACGTCCACCGAGCCGTGGTGGATGACCTGGTCACCCTGCAGCGACACGTTGACCTTCGGGTAGCGGCGCACGGCCATGGCCACGGCCTTCACGATGAGGTCGTTGACGGAGACCTTGAGGTCCATCGCCTTCGCCTCCTCGCGCACCTTCACCGCGGCGTCCATCTCCACCTCGATGGTGAGGTAGAAGTGCGGCACGCCGGGCTTCACCTCCGTCATCCGCTGCGCGATGACCTTGCGCATGGAGGACAAAGGCTCGGTGCGGGACTCCGCGCGCGCCACCGTCGGCGCCGCGGGGCCCTTCCTCGCGGCCGGCGCGGACGGCGCCTGCGCGGGGGCCTTCGCTCCACCCTTGGCCAGCGCCTCCTCGATGTCGCGCTTCACCACGCGCCCCGAGGGACCCGAGCCCTGCACCTGCGCGATGTCCAGCCCGCGCGCCTGGGCGATCTTCTTGGCGAGCGGACTGGCCCGGACCCGGCGTCCCCCACCAGCCGCGGAAGGCGCCTGGGGAGCGGGAGCCTGGACCGGCTGCGCGGCGGGAGCGGCCTTGGGGGCCTCGGGCGCGGCGGCCTTCGGCGCGGGAGCGGCGGCGGCCGCCTTGCCCCCCTTGGGCGTGAGGTACGCGATGGGCGAGCCGACCGGGGCCGTCTGGTTCTCACCGACGACGATCTCCACCAGCGTCCCGTCGTCGTAGGCCTCGATCTCCAGGTTGGACTTGTCCGTCTCCAGCTCGGCCAGGGCCTCACCAGAGGAGACCTTGTCCCCCACCTTCTTCAACCACTTGACGATCTTCCCCTCCGTCATCGTCGGGGACAGGCTCGGCAGTTGGATGGCGATACGGTCCCCACCACCGGACGCGGCGGGCGCGGCAGCGGGCTTGGGGGCCTCGGGCGCGGCGGCCTTCGGTGCGGGAGCGGCGGCGGGCGCGGGAGCCGGAGCGGCGGCCTTCGGCGCGGGCGCGCCTCCAGCGGCGACCTTCTCGCCCTTCGCGCCGACATAGGCGATGGGCGCGCCGACGGGGGCGGTCTGGTTCTCGCCGACGACGATCTCCAGCAGGTAGCCGTCGTCGTACGCCTCGATCTCCAGGTTGGACTTGTCCGTCTCCAGCTCGGCGATGGCCTCACCGGAGGAGACCTTGTCCCCCACCTTCTTCAGCCACTTGACGATCTTCCCCTCCGTCATCGTCGGGGACAGGCTCGGCATCTGAATGGGCGTGGCCATAGGGGTCAGGCTCCCTCGCGGTACAGCACCTTCTTCACCGCCGCGATGATCTTGGGCGCGTCCGGCTGCGTCGCGTTCTCCAGGTTCGCCGCGTAGGACATGTTCACGTCGAGCCCCGTCACGCGCTCCACCGGCGCATCCAGGTCGTCGAACGCCTTGGACTGGATGATGTCCACCACGGAGGCGCCCACACCCGCCAGCGCCCAGCCCTCCTCCACGATGACGGCGCGGTTCGTCTTGCGCACGCTCGCGAGGATGGCCTCCTCATCCAGCGGCCTCAACGTGCGCAGGTCCAGGACCTCCGCGTTGATGCCCTCCTTCGCCAACTCCTCGGCCGCCTGCATGCAGAAGTAATACATGCGGCTCCAGGTGATGATGGTGACGTCCGTGCCCTCGCGCTTCACGTCCGCCTTGCCCAGCGGCACCACGTGCTCGCCCTCGGGCACCTCGCCCTTGAGCGCGTAGAGCCGCTCGCCCTCGAACATGATGACCGGGTTCTCGTCCCGGATGGCCGCCTTGAGCATGCCCTTGGCGTCCGCGGGCGTGGCCGGCGCAATCACCTTCAGGCCGGGGAAGTGCGCGTAGTTGGCCTCCAGCGCCTGGCTGTGCTGGCTGGACAGCCGGCCGCCGGCGCCGCCCGGGCCCCGGAACACGATGGGGCAGCGCAGCTGGCCGCCGGACATGTGGCGCAGCTTGGCCGCGTTGTTGACGATCTGGTCCATCGCCAGGATGGCGAAGTTCCACGTCATCATCTCCACCACCGGACGCAGGCCCACCATGGCCGCGCCCACGCTCATTCCACCGAAGCCCAGCTCGGAGATGGGCGCGTCGATGATGCGCGCGCTCCCGAACCGGTCCAGCAGTCCCTGCGACACCTTGAAGGCGCCGTTGTAGCGGCCCACCTCCTCGCCAATCAGGAAGACGTTGGCGTCGCGCTCCATCTCCTCGGCGAGCGCCTGGTTCAGGGCCTCGCGGTACATCAACTCGGGCATCGTCGGCTCCGACTCGAAATCAAAAAGGGTTGGGGTGTGACGGGCCGGGCACTAGTGGCTCAGGCCCGCCTTCTTGTCCGCGGCTTCCGCCTGCTCGCGCGGCTCCAGGTCCCAGGTGACCTTCAGCTCCTGGCCGCTCGGGTACTTCGGCCAGTTCGTCACCTTCACGCCCAGCACGCGCTCACGCGGGCGAACGTCCTCCTCGCCCGGCTCGACGATGGTGTCGCGCCACAGCTCCTCCAGGCTCGGCTCCGGGGACTCGTCCGCGAACTTCACCGCGGCGTCCACCTGCGCCTTCACCTCTTCCTCGATGCGCTCGAAGTCGGCGTCCGCCCCCAGGCCATTCTTGATGGCGTGGTCGCGCAGCTTGGGGATGGGGTCGTTCTTGCGCTCCTCCTCCACCTCCTGCTTGGTGCGGTAGTTGGCCGGGTCCGCCATCGAGTGGCCACGGAAGCGGTACGTGTTCGCCTCCAGCAGCACCGGGCCCTTGCCCGCGCGGCACCACGCGGCCGCGTCCTTCACGGCCTCGTACATCTTCAGCACGTCCATGCCGTCCACCGGCTCGCCGCGCATGTCGTACGCCGCGGCGCGCTTGTAGATCTCCGGCACCGCCGACGTGCGCGCGATGGCCGTGCCCATGCCGTAGCGGTTGTTCTCGCAGATGTAGATGACCGGCAGCTTCCACTTGGACGCCATGTTGAACGTCTCGTGGAGCGCGCCCTGGTTGGCCGCCGCGTCGCCGAAGTAGCAGACCGTCACGCGGTCCTCGTTGCGATAGCGGCTGGCGAAGGCCATGCCGGCCGCGAGCGGAATCTGCCCGCCGACGATGCCGTAGCCCCCGTAGAAGTGGTGCTCGATGTCGAAGATGTGCATCGAGCCGCCCTTGCCCTTGCTGTAGCCGGAGCCCCGGCCGAACAGCTCCGCCATCACCATGCCCGCGTCGCTGCCGCGCGCCAGGGGCTGGCCGTGGTCGCGGTAGGCGCTGAGCATGTAGTCGTCCTGGCGGATGGCCTCCACGGGCCCCACCGCCACCGCCTCCTGCCCGATGTACAGGTGGCAGAAGCCGGCGATCTTCCCCAGCGTGTACTGCTGACCCGCGCGCTCCTCGAAACGGCGGATGAGGTACATCTTCCGGTACATCGTCAACAGCTGTTCTTTCGAGTACGGGCTGGCCACCGCGGGTGCCTCCATGCAGGCCGTCCCTCCTCACCCGGGGACGGCGAATGCCGTGCGCCTCATAGCGCGCGGACCTGGGACTTCAAAGCCTTTCAAACCCCGCGCCCTTCCCCCGAAAATTCAGGCGCGGTGCGTCAGGAAACGAGCGTGAAGTGCGGCACGCTGATGATGCCGTCCAGCAGCGTCACGGCCCGGCCGGAATGATCCGTGGCCAGATGAATGACGGTGGCGTCGGGGAAGCGGCGCCGGTAGTCGTTGGCGTGGGTGGGCTCGTTGTCGAAGGCGGCCACCACGGTCCCCAGCCGGCCCAGTTGCGCGTGGGCCTCGCGCTTGAACGCATCGTCGTCGTCGTAGGGCGCGGGCTTCATCACGAGCATCACCCGCTCCCCATCCGGCACGGCCATGCCGAGCCGGCGCATGCAGGCGACGGAGCCCTCGCGCATGCCCTCGTGACGGCCCGTGACGTAGACGAGCCGGGCGCCAGTGCCCACCACCGCGTGCGTGAAGGCCGCCGCGCCGTCGATGGCCTCGTCCACCGCGCAGTACTCGCTGGTGAAGAAGCGCTCGCCCCAGAAGTGGCGCGCGGGCTCGAAGTGCCGCTCCACCAGGGCCGCCTCCAGGCCGCACGCGCGCATCGCCTCGCGCATGTCCCAGCCGGAGTTCCAGTGGTGGGCCGCGCACGCGGACAAGGGCTCCACCGCGTGCGCCGTGCCGTATTCCCGGAGGATGCGCGCCTGGCGCTCCCGGTTGTCGAGCAGGGTGGAGTCCAGGTCGAACGCCAGCACCGCCTGCTCCCCGAGCGAGCGGGCCTTGGCCAGGATGGCGTGGAGGCTGTCGCGCCAGTCGTCGCGGATGCGCTTCTTGAAGTCTTCGTGGGCCATGAGCGCGGCGAACATTACCCGCGCGGGCCGCCGAGCGCCGCCGAAACCGCCCGACTCAGGCGGCCGACTGCCAGGGCATGGGGCCAGGGGGCGCCCCGGCCGCCGTGTCCGCGAAGCGCAGCATGCGCTGGATGCCGTTGCGGTCCAGCACCAGCCGCACTAGCTGCGTGCTCTCCTGGCGCCGGTCCGTCTCCTCCTCCTCGACGGTGAAGCGCAGCACGACGTCCACCGGATAACGCTTGGCGCCCCGGATGTGACCCACGGACAGGTCCGCCAGGTCCACGTACTCGAGCGCCAGCTCCGGCTCGTCCATGTCGCGCAGGAAGCGCTCCACGTTGAAGCGCAGGATGTCCGTCACGCCGGACAGCCCCCGCTCCGTGCGCGGCAGGAGCCGGGCGTCCAGGATGATGTGCTTCTGGTAGCGGATGACCGTCTCGGTCAGCTCGCCCTGGGACACGGTGAGGAAGTCGTCCTGGTGGCGCAGCGAGGCCACCGAGTCGGGCACCTTGGGCGCGTAGTCCACGCGCTCCTCGCACGTGCCGATGGTCCTCCCCGTCACCGGGTCCACCAGGTCCGCGGTCCGGTCCGACAGGTGCGTGGCCGCCACCCGGCTGAGCACCCGGCGCAGACCCTCCTTGATGCGGTCCTTCATCATGTAGCCGACCACGGCGATGAGGAAGAAGTTGAGGCTCACCTGCGTGAAGCGGATCTGCGCCCACAGCGCCACCGCCGTCGCGAAGGCCATGGCGATGCCCGCCGCCAGCGCGAAGAGCACCTCCTCCCAGCCCTGCCGCTTCTGGCGCCGGCGCGAGGACAGGAAGAGCACGTTCATGCAGAACTTCTTCAGCATGCCCAGCCGCTGGATGTACTCCTCGTTGTCCCCCGTGGGGCTCAGCACGCTGCGAAGCCGGTGCTCCTTGCGGTAGGACTCCTCGCGAAGCACCGCCTCCATCAGCCCCTTGCGAAGCTGCAGCCACGGCTCCCCACGCGGAAGCGCCTTCATGTCCGCCACCGCGCGCCGGAAGCCGTTCTCCACCAGCAGGCTCACGTACTCGTCCACCAGCCGCAGCGACGCGCGCGAGCGCTCCTGCAGCCGCAGCTCCCCCACCGAGCGCAGCCACTGCCGGAAGCGCGCGAGCACCTCGCTCACCCCCGCCTGCATCGCCACCACGTCCGACTCCAGCGTCGCGCACGCCTCCGTGGGCAGCGCCACCGGCCCCTCGCAGCGCGTCTCCACGCCCGTGGCGAAGCGCCTGAGCGCCCCACGCAGCACGCACGACAGGAGCTTCGCCTGGTAGACGATGTCCTTCTCCGAGCCCAGCCCCGTGCGCAGCCACGCCTCCAGCCGCACCAGCGGCGAGGCGTCCGACGTGAGCAGCTCCTGCACCGCCATCACCGGCGTCTTGAAGCGCACATAGTTGTGGATGTCCGCGTAGAAGTCCGCGCGGGGGTACGTCTCCGCGTCGATGTTCAGGCTCCCCGGGAGGAACAGATGCGCCTCCACCAGGTAGCGCGTCTCGTCCGCCCCCGAGGGCTGGTACTCGAGCTTGATCTCGAACTGCTTCCGGTCGTGAACCTCGAAGCGGCTCTGCAGTGGCAGTGGGGCGGGTACCTGGGACACGGCCACACTCTACGTCACAACCCTGTCACGGGGGAGTGACGCCCCCGTGACGTCCTGCGGTCCACAACGGCCTCAGCCTCCCGTACCGGTCTTGGGAGTCGCCACCGGTTGGGTGACCACCGAGGCCCCCCCGACGGGCGCCGTCTTCGGCTGCGGGCGGGCATTCCACACCCGCGTGGCCAGCAGCAGGCCCGCGAAGGACAGGGGCAGCATGGCCAGGGGCCAGTTGCCCCAGTTGCTGGGGTCCTTGGCCACCTCTCCCGCCGGGAGGATGCGACCCAGCAGGATGGATTGGAGGGCGGTGCCCGCGTACACGGCGCCGTCGATGATGCCCACCGCGAGGCCCGCGTTCTTCTTGCCGCCGAAGTCCATGCTCGCCGTGCCCGACAGCATGCCGTGCACGCCGATGACACACAGGGACATGAAGATGACCGTCCAGCCGAGCGCCGGGCTGTTGAGCAGGAACAGCGTGGCCACCGCGCCCAGGCTCATGCCCGCATAGAGCACCGCCGACACCGGCCCGCGCCGCGAGTCGAACACGCGGTCGCTGATGACGCCGGCGAACATGCCGCCGGTGATGCCCGCGACACACAGCAGCATGCCCCAGTTGGCCGCGACGAACGCCTCCGACAGGCCCGTCGCCTTCGCGAACTTGGGGTACCACTGCATGATGGCGTTGCGCATGAAGCCGCTGCAGAACTCCACCATCAGGATGATGATGATGGTGCGGTTGCTGATCATCTTCTTGAACACTTCCCACACGCTGCTGGACGCCGCCTCGCCGCTGGACGCGTCCGCGGTGTCGAAGTCCGGGTGGCCCGTGTGGCTGGGCGTGTCGCGGATGACGAAGAAGTCCAGCACCACGAAGGCCGCGAGGATCGCCGCCGGCACGAAGAACACCCAGTACGTGGGCGCCGCCTTGGCGATGAAGCGGCTCCAGTCGTAGGCGAAGTAGACGCCCAGCGAGATGAGGATGCCGAAGACGCCGCCCAGCTGCCCTCGCTCGCGCACGTGGAACCAGGACGCGTTCACCTTGACGATGGAGACCGCGCCGAAGCTCTGGAAGTACATGTTGACGGCGTAGAGGAACGACAGCGTCCCCACGATGCCGCCCGGCGGCTGCCAGCCCTCGGTGAGGACCTTGTAGACCACCACGCCCATCAGCACGTTCGCCACCGACGAGCCCGCGGCCGACAAGAGGATGGTCTTGCGGCCCCCGAGCCTGTCGGTCAGCGGTCCGTTGAGCAGGAACGCGCAGCCGTAGACGAGCGTGCCCCAGAAGAAGATGGTGCCGAAGTCCGCGTTGGACGTGTGGCCCTTCATCGCGCTGGTGGCTTCGTTGAGGTTGTAGCGCCCCATGTAGAGGAACGCGTACGTCATCCCCAGCGGGAACCAGTTGAAGAAGCGGCGTCGGCGGAAGGCGTCCGTGTGGCCCAGCTCCACCTTGGGCAGCCGCGCGAGCACGAGCGCGATGGCTCCCAGCAGGATGAGAATGGGCAACAGGTTGGCCAGCCACGGGGGCAGCGACGACATGCAGCGACCTCGGCAGTGGAGTGCGAAAACGCCGCGCACCCTACCCCGGCCACCGCCCCCGGAGAAACTCCGTGCTCATCCCAATCGGGCGAGCAACCTCGTGAGCGCCACCTCCGTCTTCGCGTCCGGGATGTCCCCGCGCCGGCACGCCTCCAGCACCTCCCCCAGCGGGCGCCAGTGCAGCTGCGTCCCCTCCTCCAGGGGCGAGCCGTCTCCCTCCGGCTCCTCCTGCGACACGTCCGTGACGTCCACCGCCGCGGGGAAGACCTTCTCCGACAGGATGCCCGGTGCCAGGAAGAACGAGCCGCCCAACAGCTGGATGTCCTCGGGCCGCACCGGATAGCCCGCCTCCTCGTGGACCTCCGCCGCCGCGCGCTTCTTGAGGCCCTCCTCGCCCTTGTCCTCGGGCTCGAGCAGGCCGGCGACGATCTCCTCCACCCGCAGGTAGCCCGTGCCCGGGTCCGGCACCGTCATCGCGTCGCGTTGATCCTTCCGGAAGTACGCCGCGGGCCGGAGGTTCATCCGCGTCAGGACCTCGAGCCCCGCCGCACCGCGTCGATAGACGAGCACGGCGACGGCGTCCAACCGGGGCCGGTCCACCACGTCCACGCGGTACACGGACGACGAGGAGCCATCCGCGCGTCGGTTGCGACACCGCAGCCGCTTCACTCGGAGGAAGCCTTCGTCGCAGCGCGCCGTAGACGAGAAATCCTCGATGATCTCGATGTCAGTCACACTGGAATGACGCTGCCGCATGTCTGCTTGCTCTCCGTGAAGGGGACCCTGAATAGGGGGACTGTACGAATGCCATGGCGGCGTTGCTTGCCCGCCCGTGTCCGATACCGTACCTTGCGCCCGCTTTACTCCCGACGTCCTACCGAAACACGGAATCTCCTGATGCGTCGCCTCCTGCTCGGCCTCTTCTGCGCCCTGGTCTCGGCCTCATGCATGCCAGTGATGGAAGGCCAGGACTACAACCTCGAGGGGCAGGAGGTGCGGCTGACGCTCCTTCATACCTCGGACATCCACTCACGCCTCATCCCCTACGACTTCGCGCCGCTGAAGACGGACCAGGACCTGGGACTCATCCCGGAGGCCGGTCCATTCGGTGGCGCCACGCGCATGGCCGCGGTGCTCAAGCGCGAGCGCGCCAAGGGTGAGCGGGTGCTGCACGTCGACTCGGGCGACTGCTTCCAGGGCGCCCCCATCTTCAACCTCAACAACGGTGAAGTGGAGTTCCGCTTCCTGTCGCAGGCCCGGCTGGACGCCGCGGTCATCGGCAACCACGAGTTCGACGCGGGCGCGCTGAACTTCACCAACCAGGCCAAGCAGTTCGCGACGTTCCCGCTGCTCGCCGCCAACTACAACTGGAATGACTGGCGGCAGAACGGCAGCAACGAGACGGCGCTGGAGGCCGCGCCGTACACCATCCGCAACGTGAAGGGCCTGCGCGTCGCCATCATCGGCATGGCGAACATCTCCTCGCTCAACTCCATCGTCGAGGGTGGCAACAGCCTCCAGGTGACACCGCTGGAGCAGAACGAGGTGGTGCGCGCGTACGTGGACCTGCTGCGGCCGGTCTCCGACCTCATCGTCATCGTCAGCCACCTGGGCCTCACCGAGGACCAGGACGTCATCCAGGGCTACGAGGCCTATTACGAGTACGGCCGCGCCCGCTCCTTCATCCGCCGCGAGAAGAACCCGTGGCAGGTGCTCGAGTGGTTCGGCCCCGAGGGCAACGACAAGTCCGTGGTGCGCGTCCAGATTCCGGGCGTCAGCGGCGTGGACGTGGTGATGGGCGGCCACCTGCACGTGGTGCTCAACCCGCCGCAGCTGCTCGCGGACCCCAGCGGCCGCAAGGTGGTGCTGTCGCACTCCGGCGCGTTCGCCAAGTACGTGGGCCGGCTGGAGCTGGTCGTGAAGATGCCGACGGAGCTCGGCGCTGGTGAGGGCGGCGAGGTCGTCAGCCAGGACTACCGCGTGTTCCCGCTCGACCGGCTCTGGTGTGACGAGGCCATGCGCAAGTACCGGTATGACCCGAACATCTTCTGGGAGGATGGCCAGTTCATCCAGACCCCCGAGGTCCGCGCGGCCATGGAGGCCTGCGAGGCCCAGGAGGACCGCCAGACGACGCACTTGCTCCAGCCCTACATCATCGGCATGGACATGCGGCTGCAGCTCACGAACATCTTCTCCTACGCGCCCACGGACGTGACGCGCCGGAACAACTCCACGGGTGGCGACTCGCCCCTGGGCAACATCGCCGCGGACTCGATGCGCAAGCGTCGCCGCGTCGATGCGCAGATGGCGCTCACCAACTCGCTGGGCATCCGCGACAACCTCTATGCGGGCGTCATCACCCAGGAGTCGATGTTCAACGTGTTCCCCTTCGAGAACACCATCAACATCATGTACCTCTCCGGCAAGGAAATGCAGGAGATGTTCAACTTCGTCGCCGAGCGCTCCGCCGAGCGCGGCTGCGTCAGCCAGGCGCAGATCTCCGGCGCGAAGTTCACCATGGACTGCGCCCAGGTGCAGATCAACGACCTGCGCACCCCCTGCAACCTGGCGCTGAAGGGCGCCGACTGCCCCGCCCAGAGCCGCACGGGTCACGCGCCCTGGCAGTGCATCCAGGACGAGAGCAGCTCCTCCGACCGGGGCCGCTGCTACGCGAATCCCGGCACGGACATCTCGATCGGCCCCGAGCCGCTCAACCCGTTCGGCACCTACCGCGTGGCGGTGAACGACTACATCGCGAAGGGTGGCTCGGGCTTCAACGTGCTCAAGCGCAACACCACGCGCCAGGAGACGGGCATCTCGCTGCGTGACTCGCTCATCGGCTACATGCAGGACTTCTGCACCTGCGACGACATCAACGCGGGCTACGCGACGCGCGGCAACAAGCCGGGGGCACAGAGCTGTGGCAACCTCGTGAACGGCCAGTGGGTGGTCAACGACCGACTGCGCGCCGCGTGCCGCGAGATGCAGGACTACAAGAACGAGCTGGACGTGCGCGTCGGAAGCTGCACGTGCGGTGAGCTGCTGCGCAACGGCTTCGACCCGTCGGGCTGCGGCGTCGATACGGTCACCAACCCCGACCAGGCCCGCGCGGCCTGTATCTCCGGCAAGCAGGTGGGAACCTGCACCTGTGGAGACCTGGCCGCCCGCGGCTACAATCCGGCAGGTTGCAACATCCCCGACGTGGACACGCCCGAGGAGGCGCAGGCCGCTTGCGCGGTGTCGCCCGGTCCGTTCACGGGCCGCTGTGACTGCCGGGAGATCATCAGCGGCAGCAACCCCGTGTGCGGCACGGTGACCCAGCAGCTTCGCAACTTCTGTGACAACCCGACGGCGATGCCCATCGCCGACGCGGTGGATGACGGCCGCATCGGCCGGAGGGTGGAGCAATGAAGCGATTCGCTTTCCTGTCGGCGGTGGCCCTCGTCGCCGCCGGCTGTTACACCGACGAGACGCCCCAGCCCACCGGCCTCTCCTCGTTCAAGGTGACGGTGAAGGGCTTCTACGTCGCGGACTCCAACCCGCGCACGGCCGTGCCAGTGGTGGCGGAGTGCGCGACCGCGCACGGCGGAGGCAACCAGGCGGCGGTTCCACTGGAGCTCCGCGGCACCAAGGACTGCCGGCTCGCCATGCCCCGCAGCGCGGTGGACGTGGACCTCGACATCCAGGCGCTGGACGTGAAGGGCCAGCCCATGGAGTCGTTCAACGGCCCGGTGTCGTTCCGCACCGTCCCCGGCAACCTGACGGGTCCCTACCGTTACCGCTGGGTGCAGCTGACCAACGGCGTGGGCTCGGGCACCGTGCGCTCCTCCCAGCTCTACGGTGAGGCCCACGTGTGGGTCGAGGATGATCCGGTCGAGGTCGACTACGCGGATGGCGCAGTGGTCGACGGCGAGCTCCCAGTGGAGCCCGCCCAGCGCACCGCGGCCACGGGCCTGTCGCGCTCGGTGTTCTTCGAGGAGCCGACCATCTCCACGGTGCAGGTGCCGCAGAACAGCGACCAGCTCACCGCGTACGCCGGAACGTTCATGCGCATCGGCCGCGCGCCGGAGGCGGGCGCTCCCCTCCTTCAGAACTGCGAGCCGGATGATCCGAACCACAACCAGCCGGTGACGCTGCTGGTGACGGGCATGGACCCCAGCGGCTTCTTCGTGACGGACCTGACGGCCTGCCGCGTGCGCGAGGGCAGCATCCCCGGCGCCAACACCCAGACGGCGGAGCCTTCTGGCTTCTTCCCGGGCCGCTTCAACTCCATCTACATCTACAACTACTCCTACCCCGAGGGCCTGGACACCGGTGACCTGCTCTGGTCCATCGCGGGCTCGGTGCAGGAGTTCACCGCCACCACGCAGCTCACCTTCCCCTCGTGGAGCATCCGCGAGAAGGTCCGCCTGCTGCCGCAGTCGGAGTGGAACAAGTACCTGGCCCTGGCGCCCCCGACGGAGATCAACGGCCGGCTGTGTGGCCTCAGCGGCTCGCCCTACATCTCCGACGTGATGTGCGGCTACAGCTACGGCAACTACAAGATGGAGGGCCTGGAGTCCTCGCTGGTGAAGGTGCGCCGGGTGAAGTTCCCCACGGTGTTCCGCAACTGCGACGCCAATGGCAACGGCACCGTGCCCTTCTTCTGCCCCGATGCCCGCAATGGCGTCTTCGGCGCCTGTGGCGCAGACACGCCCAATGATCCGGACGTCCCCGAACGTCAGTGCAATGTCGACTGCACGCTGGGCATGGGCCAGTACCGCAATCAGATCTGCGCGGAGAAGAACACCTACGACAGCTTCGGCCAGTTCGTGGTGGAGATGGTCCCCATGGGCGCCCCCGAGGCAGGGCTGGACGACTCCGTGCCAGGCCGGCTGCACACGATCAACGCCGCGCCGCCGGTGGCTCCCGCCACCGAGGCCTGGACGCGCTCGACAAACTCCTACAGCATCGGCGTGACGCTCAACATCTGGTGTGACAAGGCGACGAACGTGCGCTTCGGCAGCACGAGCGCCCCGGGCCCCGCGAGCAACGTGGCGCTGCCCGCGGCCACCCGCCTGGAGCACCTGATGGGCGACAACCAGATGGTGGTGTGGGTCTCCGTCGCGGACCCTGCCAACGGCGCGGCCCGCTGCACGGTGAGCCAGAACCAGAAGGCTCGCATCAACCTGGTGACGAAGGACGCGGTCCCCGACCTGGTGGTCAACTGCAGCGAGCAGGACCCGGACGCGGAGCTGGCCCGGCAGTGCAAGCTCTTGCACGAGGCCACCTTCGACATCGTGGGCCACATGCGCCACGTGAGCGCGGCGCGGCCCCGGTGGATCATCCTGCCTCGGAACCAGGACGACCTCTGCTGCTATCCCGGCCCGGGGCTGGAGTGCCCGAAGCCCATCAAGCCTTGCGTGATTCCTTAGACTTTTGACGAGCTCGTGCCCCGGTTGCACCGGGGCGCAGGGAGGAGCGTTCCAAGCGGGCGCTCCGTGGAGAGGGACATTGAAAACGCTGCAGAAGCTGGCCCTGTCGGGGCTTATCTCCTTGAGTGCGCCCGCCTGGGCCAGTGACTTCGTGGACACGCGTCTGTCGTTCGTCTTCGCGGACGACAACGTGCTTGCGGGTTCGGGTGAGACGACGCCCAACAGCCCCAATGCGCGGTTTGGCGCGGGTAACCAGAACACCCAGTTCTACGACAACTTCAACACCCGGTTCTCCGGCTTCGAGTCGCTCTCGAACGTGGTGCTCTACAAGAAGGCGCCTGCCTTCTTCGAGGGACTGACGACGGAGGCGGCCCTGACGCTGCTGGTGCTCGAGCGCCCCAGCGGTCAGGTGGCCATCCAGGACAACTCCAGCTACATCCGGCTCAACTACCAGCCGCCGGGCTGGGGTGAAAAGGAAGGCATCTCGCTGGTGGGCTTCCCGGTGTCCGCGGATCGCTTCCGTCTGGGCTATGCGTACCGCATCTCCTGGGGTGGCAGCGGCGCGTTCACCACGCGCTCGGCGACCAACGGCGTGCCCGGCGCGAAGCTGCAGATCACGCGGGACCGGTGGTACGCGTACGTCGGCGGCAAGACGGCGCTGGTGCAGAACGAGCTCATCCTCGAGGAGGAGACGCTCTACGGTGTGATGGCGGGCGCGGGCTGGGACATCCTGGACACGCTGCGCATCGAGGCGGGCGGTGGCTACTTCCAGAAGGGCCTGGTGCCGGGTCTCGCCACGCTGGGCGTGGAGGCGCCGGTGAACGCGGCTGGCGTGTCCGGTCAGGTCGTCTACCACGTGGGTGTGCCGGTCGGCACGAGCGTGGACTTCCGGCTCTACAAGAACGACCCGGAGATCTACGAGCGGTTCTTCGCGCCCGAGCAGTACCCGGGAGGCCTGTCCTACTCCGTGTCGCTCGAGGGCAGCTACCTGTCCCAGACGCTGGAGAAGCCGGACACGTTCGGTGCGACGCAGCCGCAGGGCGCCACGGCGCTGGCGCTGCAGGCGCGCGCGAAGCTGGGCTTCCTGCGCATGAGCCTGCTGGGTCTGTACCGCAGCCTCTCATTCATCCAGTTCGACGTGCCGGGCTTCCCCCCGTTCCAGGACTTCCCCGAGGGTACGAAGCTGAACCCGGAGATGTTCCTGGCGCTGGGCGCGGACTACCACCTGCCCGAGCTGCACTTCACGCCGGGCTTCATCGTGGGCGTGCAGCGGCCGGCGTCGTTCCGCAGCCCCACCCCGCTGCTGGGTGGCAACGACACGCCCCCGAGCCTGGCGGGGACGCGCACGGTGGTGGTGCGTGACGTGAACATGCTGAGCATCCTGCCGGAGACGTGCGGTGGCTCTGGCTCGTGCGAGGCGGAGCCCATCTACTCGGCGAAGGCGACATTCCGGTGGGATTTGTCCGACTCCGTCGCGGCGGTCGGCGAGGTCTACTACACGTACGACACCAACCGGACCACGTTCCGCGACGACATCACGGGCGTCGCGCAGCCGACGTTCGAGAAGCCGCACGCGCTGGGCTTCAACACGCTGCTGCAGGCGCGCTTCTAGGACTCACGTGAAGTGAGACACGCGGCCCGGTTCCCTCTTGGGGAGCCGGGCCGTTGTCGTTCGTGGGCTTCATGAGGGTCGTGTCCCTGGGGACTCCTTGGACGAGACCCTCTGGAGCATGGACTCGAGCAGGGACAGACAGCCTTCCGAATCCGCTCCGCCGACCACCATCTTGACGAAGGATGTCTCGGTCGCCGTGTCGACCTCGCCCGAATGAAGCCTGGCAAGGTGGCCTGTCAGCCGGTGAAGGGGTTCGTTGCACCGGCGCGCTCGCTCGACCCTGGCGTCGAGGAAGTGCTCACGCGCCGCGATGGTCACTTGATGGGCATACGCGAGATAGAACCAACGTCGGCGCTCCTCGGGGAGCGCCGGGATGCACGCCTCGAGGGTCTCGGTGTCTCTTTTCACGAATCACTCCTTGGCATCAGCTATCTCGGTGGGACCGACCTCGCCGTCGGTCCCTGGCGGACAGCCACTGCTTGCGCAAACACTCATCCCTGCCGCCGACACCATTCGATGAACTCACGGGCCGTGTCAGGTGGTCGCTGTTCCCAGCCCATGAGCGCATGGCTGGAGCCGGCAAAGCGCGCAAGCTCCCGCAACAACTCCGGAGCCCGCTCTGGCAGATCCGCGAGCCCAAGGATGACGTTGCCGTCTCGCGTATAGAAAACCAGTGCCTGACGTGGAGCCAGCCCATCCCCATGGTCCCAATACAGCCCATACGGCTCGTCAGCGTGTGCTTCCAGGTGCTCCAGAATCCCGTCCTCGGTTCGCAGGACCTCCCGCGGAGGGTTGGCGAACTCTGGAATCCAGAACTCGTCCCTCTGGATTGCGCGGCCCGGCAGGAACCGTTCGAGAAAGGCACGAACAGCCTCCGCACGCCTGTCATCACTCAAGACATACAACTCTTGCGTACCACCACCCATCAGCTCACCGCCCCGCTTCGGCCGAGTCCGGCCATCCCGGTTACAAATCGCTGACACTTCCGCCCTGCCCGCTTCGAGGTCACGACCACTCGAGACGGTCTGCGCTGGCCCGGTAACGTCTTCGACCAGCTGTATGGCGCCGTCTGTCATTGGAAGAAGGCCGCCCCCGATGGAGCCTACTACTGCATCAACTGTTTTCATCGAGGGGGAAGACGGCTCCTCTCACTTCGACCACCTCCGAGCCACCGAGCACGACCTCCCCTGTCGCGCTGGCCTCGCGAGCGATGACGTGTCCCGGTGTCTTCCCCTCACCCCGACGTGAAGACGCATGGACGACTCACGGTCCGAGGATTGAACCTGGCCCATTCGGCGGTGATACCCACGACCCTGTTCGACACCCAGACACGAATGGAATGCCTTTTCGCGAAGGACGTGGAGGGACGCTCGCGCTGCCTCCCGACTTCACTCGAGCTCAGCTTCACGGGTCTCCACGCCGACGAAGCATGCCCCCAGCCCCTGTTCGAGTCCTTTCAAGGTGAATGTCTCCAGGCCTCGCTTGCCACGATCCGCGACGTGTCGACGGAGGGCATCCGGGTCCATGAGCGTGGGAGCCCACTTGATGGCGCGATCTTCAAACGGCTCGTCTCCCAGGATGGCTCCACGGACTGCTTCGAGCTGAACAGACATCCCGCCGCCACCTACTGGCAAACCGGCGCCGAGATTCCCGCGACATCCTTCGTCCTTGGAGCTCCCTCGGTCGAGTGACACCGCTGCGCCGAAGTCTCCACGCCCGCCACCAGCCTCCGCTGGTTCCTCGGCGAAGAGCTCCCCGCCAGTGAGATGATCCCCGGCAGGGCCACCCTCGACTGAGGCCCGTTCGTCCCAAGGCCCAGGCGCACGGTGAAACACCGTGCGCCCATCCTCACGCGGACGTCATCCGCACCACTTCGTCGAACGCGGTGAGCCCCTGCGCCAACTTGCGCACGGCGGCCTCGCGCAGCGTCCGCATCCCCCCCAGCCGAGCCACCTCCACCAGCTTCTCATACGGGGCCTCGCGGGAGATGTGCTCCCGCAGCTCCCTGCCCGTGGTGACGATTTCAAAGACACCCGTGCGGCCGATATAGCCCGTGCCACGGCAGCGCACACAGCCCGCGCCCTTGAGCAATCGCACGCCCCCGGGCAAGAGCGGCAGCGGCGCCTGGAGCGCCAGGAGCTCGTCGGGCGTCAACGACGTCTCCTCCGCGCAATGACTGCACACCCGCCGCAGCAGGCGCTGGGCCATCACCCCGAGCAGACTCTGCGCCAGCAGGAAGGACGGCACGCCCAGGTCCCTCATCCGCGCCACCGCGCCAAGTGCGTCGTTGGTGTGCAGCGTGGACAGCACCAGGTGTCCAGTGAGCGCGGACTGGATGGCGTTCTCCGCCGTCTCCGCGTCGCGAATCTCGCCCACCATGATGACGTCCGGGTCCTGGCGCAGGATGTGCCGCAACGCCCCGGCGAAATCCAGCCCCACCTTGGGCTGCACCTGCACCTGGTTGAACGCGTCCCATACCATCTCGATGGGGTCTTCAATCGTGGTGACGTTGACGTCCGGCCCCGCCAGCGCCTTGAGCGCCGAGTACAGCGTCGTCGTCTTGCCACTGCCTGTCGGGCCCGTCACCAGGATGAGCCCGTGCGGCTGGTCGATCCACGACTCGAAGTTGGCCTTCTCGTCCGGCTCGAAGCCGAGCTGGGCGATGTCCTGCACCAACGTCTCCGGGTCGAAGATGCGGATGACCACCTTCTCGCCGAAGGCCGTGGGCAACGTGCTGACACGCAGCTCCACCTCGCGCCCATCCCGCTCCGTCTTGATGCGCCCGTCCTGTGGCTTGCGCTTCTCCGAGATGTCGATGCGCGAGAGCATCTTCACGCGCGACACAATCGGCGGATGCACCTGCGCCGGCAACGAATACACCGGATGCAACACGCCATCGATGCGCAGCCGCACCACGCTCGTGGCGCGCTTGGGCTCGATGTGGATGTCCGAGGCGCGGTTGTCGAACGCGTAGCGCAGCAGGTAGTCCACCGCCTGCACCACGGGCCGGTCCGACGCCTCCAGCTCCTGCGTCCCGCTCAAGGAGACGAGCTGCTCGAAGTTGGAGACCTGCGCCCCACCCGACGCCGCGCTGAAGTCATCCGCCGCCCGCGCGAGCGTCTTCTTGAAGCCGTAGATGTCGGAGATGGACTTGAGGATGTCCGCCTTCGAGCTGAGCACCGGCTCCACCGGCAGCCCCGTCAGCCGGTGGAAGCTCTCGAACAGCTCCCGGTCGAACGGGTTCGCCACCGCGACCACCAGGCGCCCCTGCGGCGTGCGCTCCAGCGGCAGCAGCACGTGCTTCTGCGCATAGGGCCGCGACACCGTGCGCGTGGCCAGCCCCATGTCCAGCTTCAGCGGGTCGATCTTCCGGTACGTCAACCCGGAGGCGCGCGCGGCGGCCTCGGTGACGCGGTCCTCGTCCAGCACGCCGCGGCCATTGGCCAACGGCACCTGGAACGCGGCCACCACCTCCACCGGGGACACGTCGTAGCGCGCGGCGTCCTTGCCGCTCGCCGCGGTCTGCGCCTTGAGCACACGCGCTCGCGCGGCGGGCTCCTTCGCGAGCACCTCCTGGGCCTGCTGGGGCGTCAACAGCCCCTGGCCGACGAGCGCCTCCAGGACGAAGAGCGTGGTGAAGTCCACCCGGCTCCTCACGGCAGACGCATTCGGGCCGCTCACGGCTTGTGCCACGTCCTTCTCCTTCCAGCCACCAGCAGCAACAGGACCAATCCACCCAGGAAGGCCGCCGCCGACACGGGCGCGCCCTGGCAGCCACAGCCGTCCGGACCACCCGGGCCCTTCGGCGGCCCCGCGTCCACGGGCGGCGGAGGCGGCGTGCCCGCGTCGTTGCACAGCGTGCACGAGCCCGCGTCCGGCTTGGCCAGCGGATCGTAACAGGTGCCCGCGGCCGAGCAGAGCATGGAGGGCGCGCAGTCCTTCTCCGTCCGGCAGACGGGCAGACAGGCGGAGCTGCCCTGCTCCACCGTGCCGCACCTCAACGTCGCGTCACACGACGTCGCCGAGCAGGCCCGGACACACGCCCGCTCACCGTCCTTGTTCACCACCTGGCACGACGTCCCACCCGGGCACGCGCACGCCGCCACCGAGCACGGCTGCGCGCAGACGCCCTCCGTCCCCCCTTCCGCGAAGAGGCAGTACTGGTTGGTGCCGCACTGCGCATCCGCCGTGCACGCATCCCCCACCTGCCTGCCCGCCGTCTGCCGAGGCACGCAGACGCGGTCGCACGTCCTGCAGACGGAGTTGCTGTCGCAATCCGCATCACCATAGCAACCAGGGACACAGAGGTTCCCCTCGGGGCGCGTCTCGCAGGTGTAGCCGGGCCGACAGTCGCTCCCGCCGGGCATACAGGTCTTCAGACAGATGGAGCCCTGACCGGGGACGTCCGAGCACTCGGCGCCCGCGGGGCACGAGCCCGCGCCGCTGCACGTCTCCGTGCAGTAGCCCAGGTCCCACCGGTCGAACTCCCCGTTGCCCGAGGGCGGGTCCACCGGCGCGATGCAGACGCCGTTCGTGTTGCCACAGCTGCGCGGGCCCGGCGTGCACTCGCGGCCCACGGGCGTGACGCCGTCGGGCAGCGCCGGAAGACAGGCCTTCGTATAGCCATTCACCAACGAGGAGTCGCGGCAGACATAGGGCGCGGGGCACTCGCCGGAGGTGTTGCCGAAGCAGCCCTTCGCGCAGACCTTCAGGTCCTTGCCCGACACCGTGGACGGCGCGGTGACACACGTCAGGCCCGTGGTGCACGTGCCGCTCTCGCACGGGGAGCCGACCGCCCCCGTCTTCGGATAGAAGCGGCACAGCGCCGTCCTGTCGTAGTCCGCCAGCTGCCGCCGCGTCACGCCCGTGGGCAGGTCGAAGAACATCACCGCGCCAATGGCCTCGAAGCTGTCACCGAGCCCCAGGCAGTGGCCGATCTCGTGGGTCAGCACACTCTGGATGTCCATGCGCCCCGCGGGCGTGGGCGTCAGCGTGGACCAGGCGTAGTTCACCGCGTTGAGATAGACATCACACTGGTACACGTAGCCGCCGAAAGTCAGCGCCCTCGCGGCCGCGGGCCTGTCGCCTCCGTTGAGCGTGTCCTGAAAGTGAATATCGGTCGCGCTCGTCACCCAGATGGGAACGACGTTGAAGCGGTCCCCCGGGTCATCGACGTTCGCCATGGGCGAGCCCGTCGTCGCCACGCCGCCGTCCGCCGGGAAGGAGAACGTGGGCCACGCGCAGGTCGTCCCCTGCCAGGTCTCGAAGGCCGCGCGACTGGCCGCCGTCACCAGGGCCAGGTCGTTGCCGGCGGGCTGGGCCGCACGTCCGTCCACGTAGAAGACGAAGGGGTCCGACGGCGTGCTGAGCACCCGGTACCCCAGGTCCCTGTATTCCAGCACCTGCTGCGCCGCCGCCGTGGCGGCCAACAACAGCCCAAGTACGACGGCGCTCCGCTGCGAACCCCGATTCATCGATGAGACCCCTCCCACGTCGCCTGACTCCCGGCATGCGGCCGGCAGGGCGATGGGAGGGCCAGTCTACTCGCGAACGATTCGCCTCGTGGCACCCACGCTGCTTTCCGCCCGGAACTCAGTTCCCCCGGACGGCGCGCACCGTGGCGTCCACCAGCGACTCGGGCGTGGGTCGCTCGGCGATGGCCGAGGCCGGCAGCCCCAGTTGCTCCAGCGCCGAGGCCGTCGTCGGACCGATGGCCACCACCCGCGCGGCGCCCAACCGCTCGCGCCCCGCGGCCTCCAGGAAGGCCTCCGCCGTGCGCGGCGAGGCGAACACCGCCACGTCGGGCGGCGAGGCCCCCAGCAGCTCCAGCGCCTCCAGCGGCAGCTCCGCCGGCAGCGAGCGATAGGCCGTCACCCGCGTGACGAGCACCCCGGCCTCCCGCAGCGCGTCCTCCAGTTCGCGCCGACCGTCCTCCGCCGCGGGCAGCAGCACCTCGTCCCCGGACTGCAGGCCGTCCTTGAGCATCTCGAACAGCGCCTGCCCCGTGCCCTCCTCGGGCTCCGCGGCCACGTCCAGCCCATAGCCCTTCACCGCGCGCGCGGTGCGAGGCCCCACCGCCGCCAGCTTCACGCGGGAGAGCCTGTCGGCCGTGCCCGCCTCCCGGAGCGCGTCCAGCAGCGCGTCCACCGCGGACGGGCTCGCGAACACCACCCAGCGGTAGCGCTGGATGTGCTCCGCGGCCGACGCCAGCGGGCGCGGGTCCTCCGGAGGACGCAGCTCCAGCAGCGGGAGGCTGAGCACCTCCGCGCCCTCGTCCTCGAGGAGGAAGCACAGCTCTTCGGCCCGCTCACGCGGGCGCGTCACCAAGACTCGGATGCCTTCCAGTCGCCGTTCCACGCGCGCGGCAGTCTAGGGCCGCGCGCCCGGGCGGCGAGCGAAATCACGCAGGATGTCCGCCGCGCCACGCGACAGCAGGTCGTCCGCGAGCGCCTCGCCCAGTTCGGCCGCCTTCGCCACGGGGCCACGCACCTCGCCCCGCACCACGTGTGCGCCATCCGGCCGGCCCACGAGTCCGCGCAGGTGCACCTGGCCCTCCGACACCGTGGCATGCCCCGCCAGCGGCACCGTGCAGCCGCCCTCCAGCTTCGCCAGCAGCGCCCGCTCCGCCGTCACCGCCACCCGCGTCGTCGCGTGCTCCAGCGGCGCGAGCAGACCGCACACCCGCGCGTCCGCCCCGCGGCACTGGATGGCGAGCACCCCCTGCCCCACCGCTGGCAAGCTCACGTCGGTGGACAGCACCTCCGTGATGACGTGCTCCAACCCCAGTCGCTTGAGCCCCGCGTGCGCCAGCAGCGCGCCGGCGAGCCCCAGCTCCTTCGTCTTCGCCAGGCGCGTCTGCACGTTGCCGCGCACGCTCACGATCTCCAGGTCCGGCCGACGCGAGCGCAGGATGCAGCTGCGGCGCAGCGAGGACGTCCCCACGCGCGCCCCCTGGGGCAGCGCGTCCACCGTCGTCTGGCCCGCGGTGCCGCAGAAGGCATCCCGGGGGTCCTCGCGCTCGGGCACCGCCGCGAGCACCAGCCCCTCGGGCAGCTCGGATGTCATGTCCTTCAGGCTGTGCACCGCGACGTCGGCGCGCCCGTCGATGAGGGCCTGTTCAATCTCCTTCACGAACAGGCCCTTGCCGCCCACCGAGGACAGGGGTGCGGACAGGAAGCGGTCCCCTTCGGTGGTCATCTCGACGAAGGACACCTCGAGGCCCGGGTGGTGGGACTTCAGGAGCGCGCCCACGTGACGCGCCTGCCAGAGCGCCAGCGGGCTCTGCCGGGTGGCGATGCGCACGGACGTCATCGCTTCGCCCCCGTGGCCACCTGCGCCGGGCCCTGCGCGGACAGGGCCTGCGGCTGCTGCTCCGCCGCCTCCAGCTCCGCCTCGAGCAACCCGAACAGCTCCGCGGCCGCGCCCGCCAGCCGGTTGCCCTCGCCCTCCGGCCCCACCGCGCGCAGGCGCGAGGTCGGCTCGTGCAACAGCTTGTTGACGATGGCGCGACCCATGGCCTCGATGCTCTTGCGCTGCTTGTCCGTCAACCCATCCCCCAGCGACGTCAACGTCCGCTCCACCTCGGCGCGGGCAATCCCCTCCGCGCGTTGCCGCAACCTCGCCAGCACCGGCATCCCCTCGCGCAGCGCGCGCTCCTTGACGAAGCGCGCCACCTCCTGCGCCACCAATACCCCAGCCTTGTGCGCCTCCTCGGCGCGCGCGGCCGCGTTGTCCGCGACGAACTTCTGGATGTCGTCCACGTCGTAGGCGTGCACCCAGTCCAGCGTGCCCACCCCGGGGTCGATGTCGCGCGGCACCGCCAGGTCCACCATGAACAGCGGGCGACCACGGCGCGCCTTGCCCACCGCCCCCACGTTGTCCCGCGTGAACAGCGGCACCGGCGACGCCGTGCTGCACACCACCACGTCCGCCGCCGTCAGCAGCGTGAAGAGCTCCTCGAACGACCGCGCCGTCCCGCCCACCTCGGCCGCCAGCGCCTCCGCGCGCGCCAGGGTGCGGTTGGTGATGAAGAGCTTCGTCGCGCCCGCCTGCTGCAGGTGCCGCGCCGCCAGCTCTCCCATCTCCCCCGCCCCCACCACCAGCACCGTCTTGCCCTTCAGCCCGTCGAACACCTTGCTCGCCAGTTGCACCGCCGCGGACGCCATGGACGTCGCCGCGCGGCCGATGGCCGTCTCGGTGCGCACCCGCTTGGCGCAGCCGAACGCCGCCGCGCACGCCCGCGTCAGCTCACCGCGCACCGCGCCCGCGCCCTGCCCGCGCTCGAACGCGTCCTTCACCTGGCCGAGGATCTGCGCCTCGCCCAGCACCATGGAGTCCAGGCTGGACGCCACGCGGAACAGGTGGATGAGCGCGGCCTCGCCCCGGTGCTCGTACAGGTGCTCGGCCGCCTCCGGCCCGCCCAGCGCCTGCAGCTCCGACACGGCGCGCTCCCGGGCCACGCCCCCATCCGGCGCGGACAGGTACACCTCCACCCGGTTGCAGGTGGAGACCCACAACACCTCCACCGGGGCCTGCGCCAGCTTCTGGAGCACCTCCACCTGACGCGCTTCGGACAGGGCCAGCCGCTCGCGCACCACCAGGGGCGCCGTGCGGTGGGACAGGCCAATGCAGACGAGCTCCATACTCAGGGAATCCTCATGACGGCGGCCGCGGTCGGCGTCGCGTCATACGAGGTGAGGAAGGACACCAGCACCAGGCAGAAGCCCGCCATGGTCAGCAATGCCACACGCCTCCCACGCCAGCCGGCGAAGATGCGCGCGTTGACCAGCGCCGCGAACACCGCCCACGCCACCACCGTGGCGATGGACTTGCCGTCCCACTGCCAGCCCACCGTGGTCGTCACGAAGAAGGCCCCCGTCGCCAGGGTGATTGACAGCGCGATGAAGCCCCACACCACCAACCGCCGGTTGAGGGTGTCCAGGAACTCCAGCGACGGCAGCCGCGCGAACAACAGCCCGAAGCGCTTGGCCCGCACCTGCCGCTCCATCAGCAGGTACATGACCCCCACCCCCGCGGCCACCGCGAACGCCGCCAGCCCCAGCAGCGCCAGCGAGATGTGCAGCGGCAACAAGGGCTGGCGCACGCCGGGAGGCAGCGGCGACTGGCCCCCGTGCAGCAGCAGGCCGGGCAGGAGCACCGTCACCGCCAGCGGCGTCAGGAACGCGCCGATGACGGGCCTGCGGTAGCGCACGTCCAGCGCCAGGAAGATGGCGAGCAGCAGGAAGGCCAGCGCGGAGAAGCCCTGCGCCAGGCCCACCGGACGGCCGCCCTGGGCGCCCAAGAGCTCGAACAGGGCCACGCCGTGGAGCACCAGCCCCCCGCCCACCAGGACGCGACCGGCCATGGCCAGCCCTTCCGACTGGCGGACGAGGTAGGCGAGGTAGGCCACGGCGGCGATGCCGTAGGCGTGGCAGGCGAGCGATACGAGCGTGTGGCTCATGGAATCAGGCTCATAACCGCGGCAGACAGGCGAATCAGCCCATCTTGTTGAGGAGGAACGCCGCCAACAGGTCCGTCTCCGAATCGGGTTTCTTCCCCGCCGCCTCCGGCTTCGGAGCGCCCGAGGGGACCTCCGTCACATACCCCGGAACGACCTCGTAGGCGGACTCCCCCACCAGCACCGAGTCGGCCATCTGCTCGGCCCCCAGTCGGGAGAGCTGCTCCTCGGTCTTCACCTTGGCCACCAGGCCGTGGGTGTCCTCGCCCGACACCAGTTGCAGGAAATGCACGGCCGGTGAGACGGCGAAGGCCGTTCCACCCTCGGCCATGACCACCAGCCGGCCGTCACGCAGGTCCGCTTTGTCAGCCAGTGCCCACTCCTCGAGCTGGGCCTGGGGCAGGAAGAGCTTCGTCACGCCCGCCAGCCTACACCAGCGCCGCGCCGGGGGGCGGATGATCCTTCCAGGTGAAACCCCGGGCTCCCGGCCGCATCATTGCGGGCGGACTGGCCCCGGCCCACCGGTTCTTGCAGCGCCACGAGGCGCGTACTAGACGACGCGCCGTGCAGGCCACAGAGGGCCCCAAGGAGACATCATGGCAGGCGACAACGTGACGAATGTCGGAGACAACGACTTCCAGAAGCAGGTGCTGGACTCCGAGCAGCCCGTGCTGGTGGATTTCTGGGCGACCTGGTGCGCGCCGTGCCGCGCCATCGCGCCCTCCATCGACGCGCTCGCCGAGCAGTACAAGGGCCAGGTGAAGTTCACCAAGCTCAACATCGACGACAACCAGGGCACGCCGCAGAACTACGGCATCCGGTCCATCCCCACGCTGCTCGTCTTCAAGGGCGGCCAGGTCGTGGAGCAGATCGTCGGCGCCGTCCCCAAGGCGCGCATCGAGGACGCCCTCAAGAAGGCGCTGTAGTCCTCCGAGCGCCGGGCACGGGCCTGGCGGGTCGAGGCCAATGCCTCCCGCCCACGCCCTGTCCGGCGCTTCGTCGTACCGCCCCACGCCGTTTCATTTCCGGGACGAATCATCCCGCGCTCCGCTCCTCAGGCGTGACGCGCTTCGTCTCGCACCCAGCGTGAGCCCTTTGCGCGGCTCCGCCAATCCCACGCCACGCACACGCAAACTTTTCGTGCCCTCTCAGCGATTTCTCAGACTTCGCGCCATTTTCACCCGCGCGGACAAATCCACCGCGATGCGCAAATCAGCACGCATGGCACGTGTGGGAAACACGTATCCCTTTGCAGTCGTGTCACCAATTTTTCGGGACGACTTGCGAGTCATGAGAGACCCCTCCCAGGCTGTATTGACAACGTTGACATCCACCGCCAAATAAGCGCATTGGGAGTCTTGCTTTGTTTGACTGTTTTCACGGGAGTTTTCATGGCACGACCACGTAAGGAGTTGTCGAAGGTCCCCCTGACCCCCGCCATGGTGAATTGGGCGGAGGCGCTGGGTGACGCGATTGGCCGAGGCGTCCTCCGCGCGATGAACCAGGGCATGCCGCTGTCGAGCGGCTCGGGGAGCAATGCGCTGTCGGCGAGCCGTCGGCGCGGCCGTCCGCCCAAGGCCCTTGCGGGCAACATGGTGGCGGCGGACCGGCGCTGCACGATGCCGGATTGCACGCGCGAGCAGCGCTCGAAGGGGCTGTGTTCAGCGCATTACCAGGCGGAGCGGCGTCGCTTGTTGGCGGGTGGCAAGCCCGCCTGAGACACGGCGGTACGCGGTGGCGCCCACGGCCCTGGGCGAGCCACCCGCCGTCAATGCGTGTCAGGGGTGGGCATTCCCTCGCATGACGGGCAGGCTCGCGAGGGAGGGACGATGCGTCACTTCGCCTGCCAGGGGTCCGCTTCCGTGCTCGTCGCCTTGAGCAGCTCCCAGGCCGAAAGCACATCCACCACCCGCTCCAGCTCATTGGGCAGCGAGCGCGCCCGCTGCGAGCGCAGGTAGTCCTCCGCGAAGGCCCGCAGGCGATTGCCCACGAAGAGCCGGGCCAGGGCCACCTCCGTCTGACCACTGAAGTCGAGGAAGCGGATGCCGAAGCCGCTGCGGCCCCCGGGGCCGTCCTCGCGCTCCTCGCGGACGATTTCGGCCCGGGCCCGCACGGGCGAGGCGCCGGGCTCCAGCGAGAAGCTCACGCCCAGCACCGTCCCCAAGGGCAGGTAGAAGGTGCTCTCCAGGAAGGCGCCGCTGACGCTGACGTTGATGGACGCCAGGCTCGCCGCGAACCGGCGCCCGCCCTGGTCGTCATCCACCCAGACCTCGAAGCGTGTCGTCAGCTGCGCCCGGGGGAACTCCCGGTGCTCGGGCTCCCCCTGGTTCTTCTCGATGACGGGCAACAGCGCCGCCACGGGCGTGGGCGCCACCGTCGGAGGCCTGCGAGGCTCCTCCTTCACCGGAGCGCCCGGCCTGGCCACCACCGTCGCCGCCGGGGGCTTCACGTCCCTCGCCGCCTGCGGAAGCTCCGCCACGCGGACACTCCCCGTCGCCTTCTGCCCACCCTTCCTCTGCATGCCTGACCTCCACCGGCCCGGGAGGGCTTCACCCTCCCCCCGGAATTGGTGGGTTGATTCATACACCACCCTGGGCCGGGCGCCGAGCGCTCGTGACGACCTCGTGAGTCTCCCGTCGTCGCGCGGCTCGCGATGTCTCAGAACATGTGACGACGCATGCTGATGTTCACCAGCAATCCAATGCTGAGCATCACGGACATCATGGAAGACCCGCCATAACTCATCAGCGGCAGGGTGATGCCCGTCACCGGCAGCAAGCCGATGACCATGCCGATGTTCTCGAACACCTGCCAGAAGAGCATGGCCACGACGCCCACGGCGACGAAGGCGCCGAACCTGTCCCGGGCGCTGAACCCCACACCCAGGCCGAAGATGAAGATGGCGCCATAGAGCACCAGCAGGAGGGTGCACAGCACGAAGCCGTGCTCCTCCGCCCACACCGAGAAGATGAAGTCGGTGTGCTGCTCGGGCAGGAAGCGCAGGCCCGTCTGGGTGCCCTCGCGCCAGCCCTTGCCCGACACGCCGCCGCTGCCCACGGCGATCTTCGACTGCGCCGCGTGGTAGCCGCTGCCGCGCAGGTCCGCCTCCGGATCCAACCACCCGGAGATGCGCTGGCTCTGGTGCTTCTTCAGGTGGTGCCGGACGATGGTGGGCCGAGGCTCCGGCACCTCGCGGATGTAGTCGTTCCAGATGACGATGGCGCCCGCGAGCACCCCCGCCACCAGCGTGGCCACCAGGTACCAGCGCACCTTGCCGAAGAGGATGACGGTGAGCGACGACAGGCCGATCATCAGCGCGGTGCCCAGGTCCGGCTGCACCAGCACGAGGATGAAGGGCACGCCCACCACCACCAGCGGCTTCCACAGCCGCACCAGGCCGTAGGACGGCTCATTGGGGCGGAAGTCGTCGTGGTAGACCTTGGCCAGCATCAGCACGACGCCAATCTTCATGAACTCCGCGGGCTGCAGGCGGAACGGGCCGATGGCGAACCAGCTCTCGGCGCCCTTGGCGGTGTGGCCGACGAAGCGCAGCGCGATGAGCGCCAGGATGTTGGCGATGTAGATGGGCATCGCCATGCGTTGGATCCACCGGTAGTCCACCAGACACACCACCAGCACCGCGACGATGCCCAGGCCCAGGTACAGGGCCTGGCTGGACCACACCGGCGCCAGCGGAGGACGCGACGCCGAGGCGAGGTTCCAGATGCCCAGCAGGGCCACGGCCAGCACACAGAAGATGAGCCCCCACGGCACGTGGGGCACCATCCGCCGCTCAATCCTGAGTTGCATGCCTGTCCTCGGACTCCTCGTCGCCCGGAAGCTGCGTGGGGGGGCGCACGCCGCGCGTCATGGCCGCCTCGTCGGGAGACGGCGGGCGGAACATCGACGGGGTGTAGGGCTGGTTGGGACGCGGCGGCGGCGCCGTGGCGTCCAGCTTCTTCAGGTCCAGGTACTTCTGGATGACGGCCAGCGCCGTGGGCGCCGCGTCCGAGCCGCCGTGGCCGCCGTGCTCGTTGAGCACCACCACCGCGATTTCGGGATGGTCCGCCGGGGCGAAGCCCGCGAACCAGGCATGGTCTCGCTCGAAGAAGCTCATCTGGTGCGTCTTCAGGCGGATGGCGCCCAGGCGCGCCACCTGCGCGGTGCCCGTCTTCGCCGCCACCTTCACGTCCAGGTCGCGCATGTACTTCAGGCGCGAGCGGTACGACGTGCCGCCCGGCTCGTGCGCCACCTTCACCAGGCCTTCGATGACGGCCTTCAGGTGCGCGGGCGGCAGGTCCACCCGACGGACGACCTCCGGCTTGAACTCCTCGATGACCTGGCCGTCCAGGTTCTCCAGCCGCTGCACCATCTGCGGCTTGTACAGCGTGCCGCCGTTGGCGATGGCCGCGTACATCAGCGCGAGCTGCAGCGGCGTGACGTTGTTGTCACCCTGGCCGATGGCGCTGTTGAGCGCCATGCCCTTGGTGTAGCCGCCGGGCGAGGCTTTGTCGTGGTACGCGCTGGTCGGCATGATGCCGGGCACCTCCGCCACCACGTTGATGCCGGTGGGGCTGCCCAGGCCCAGCGACTTGCCCATCTCTCCAATCGGGTCCAGGCCGATGGTGTCCGCCACCTTGTAGAACCAGGTGTCGCAAGAGCTCTTCATCGCGTCCAGGCCGTCGACGTGGCCGTGGCCGCGGTCCAGGTGGCAGCGCCAGGTGCGCGCGCCCAGCCGGTAGCCGCCGGGGCAGTTCACCACCGTCTCCGGGCGGAACGCGCCGGACTTGAACGCCGCCAGCGCGGTGACGACCTTGAACGTGGAGCCCGGGCTGTAGTGCTCGGCCGCCACGCGGTTGACCATGGGCTCCAGCGGATCGCGCGACAGCTGTGCCATCTGCGTGGGCGTCACGCGGCCCGTCAGGAGGTTGGGGTCGAAGCCGGGTCGGGACACCAGCGCGCGGATGAAGCCCGTGTGTACGTCGATGGCGACCACCGCGCCGGTGACACCGGGGAAGGCGCGCTCGGCCTCCTCCTGCAGGCGCATGTCGATGGAGAGCACCAGGTTGCTGCCCGCCTTGGGCTGCACCACGGCGTTGTCGCCCAGCTTGACGTTGAGCTCTTCAATCTTCTGGCCGCGCGCGTTCACCACTTCCTTGCGCACGCCGTCCTGGCCGCGCAGGCGCTGCTCGAAGTAGCGCTCCAGGCCGCGCCGGCCGATGTAGTCCCCCAGCGCGTAGCGCGCGCCGTCGCCGTTGAGCCGCTCGAGCTCGTCCTGGGTGATTTCGTTCATGTAGCCCAGCACGTGCGACAGCACCGTGTGGGTCCGGTAGAAGCGGTGCGGGACGGGCGCCACCTCCACGCCGTCCAGGATGTCCCGGCGCGCCGCCAGCCGATCATACTCGTCGCGCGTCAGGTCCACGCGCACCGGCACCGGCTGGAAGGGCGCGTTGCGGCGGCCCTGGCGCACCAGGTCCTCCACCTTCTTCGCCTGGTCCGCGTCCCACTGGAGCAGCTCCGCCAACCGGGGGATGACCTGCGCGAAGCAGTCCGTGCAGAACGCGGGCGTGACGACGGCGTCGAAGGACGGGCGGCTGTCGACGAGGATGGTGCCGCGCGCGTCCTTGATGACGCCGCGGTCGGCGCGCAGCCGCACCTCCTTGACGAAGTTCGCCACGCTCTTGGCGGAGTACTCCTCGCCGCGGGTGATCTGCAGCCGGTAGAGCTGGATGGACAACAGGGCCAGGCCCGCCGTCATGGCCAGGCCCAGCCACAGGAAGCGCCGGCGCAGCTCGCGGCCCGGCGTCGTGTTGCCCAGCGTGGGGGGCGTCACCGCAGCAACCCCGCCGGACGGTCCTGCGCGGCCTCGAAGCGGCGCAGGAGCGGGAAGAGCGCCAGCGCCGCCAGCCCCGTGAGCGCCACCTGCAGCGGCAGCCCCGCGAGCGCCGGCGCCGTGCCGCCGTCCTTCACCGTCAGCCAGGTGAAGAAGGCCGCGAGCAGGCCGTGCCCCACGTCCGCGCCCATGGCGAACAGCGCGAACGACACCGCGCCGCGCACGTCCACGAAGGTGGACACCAGCCGCCCGACGAGGAAGGTGAACACGGCCAGGAAGGTGAACAGCCCCGTGGGCTGGCCGCTCATCAGGTCCAGCAGGTAGCCCACCGCGAACGCGGAGAAGGCCCCTTCGAGCAGCGTGGCGCGCAGCGCGAGGAACGCCACCAGCACCACGGTGACGTCGATGCGGCCCAGCACGAGCCCCGCCTGCTTGACGACCACGGACTCCAGCGTGAGCAGCGCCAGCGCGATGCCCACCGTCACCAGGAACTTCATTTCGACGCACCCTCCGCCGCGCTGCCCTGCGCCATCGCCTTGTAGGGACTGCCCACCACCAGCACCTCCTCCAGCTTGCTGGTGTCCACCGCCGGCACGATGTCCGCGCCCTGGAACATGCCGTGCTCCTTCTTCTCCAGGTTCGTCACCCGGCCCACCACCAGGCCCGGAGGATAGATGCCATCCGTGCCGGAGGTGATGATGAGGTCGCCGTTGTCCACGTCCTCGGTGCGCAGCATGTTCTCCAGCTTGAGCGGCCCGCTGCCCGCCCCCGACGCCGTGCCCCGCGCCCGGGAGCGCTGCACCAGCACCGCCACCCGGCTCTGCGTGTCCGTCACCAGCGCCACGTCCGAATAGCTGGAGGTCGCCCGGATGACCTGCCCCACGATTCCGTCCGGCGTCACCACCGACATGCCCCGGAACACCCCGTCCTTCTCCCCGCCGCTGATGCGCACCGACAAGAGCTTCGCCACCGGGTTGACGCCCACCACCCGCGCCGGAATCTCCGGCCCCGGCGCCACCTCCGCGTACCCCAACAGCTTGCGCAGCCGCTCGTTCTCCGTGCGCGACTCCCCCAGGGCCTGCACCGAGGCGCGCAACTGGAGGTTCTCCAGCCGCAGCGCGTCATTCTCCTGCCGGACCCCGCGCAGATCGAGGTAGTGGCGCACCGCGGACACCGAGCCCTCGATGGTGGCGGTGAGCGCCTGCTGCACGGGCGAGGTGATGGCGATGACCGCCCGGTCGATGGGGTTGGGGTCCCTGCCCTTTCGCCCGCTCAGCAGGAAGGCGACCAGCGGGTAGAGGAGCAGGACGCCGACAATCAGGGGACGCCGGTATCGCTTGAGGAGCGACAGCACAGAGGGGAATTCCGGGGTGGGAGGAGGAAGCGGAGGGAGGGGGTGCGGCTAAACTCTCTAAATCGCTTGCATTTTCTGGTGCAGTGTCCTAGGCAGTCAAGGCCCGCGAGGGGGGTGGTCGCTGGTCCGCCACCCTTCAGCCGGGCTACCAACAACACCGCGTCGCGAGTCCTTCCGCACGACTTTTCTCGGCGCGTTTGCTCTCCGAAGTGACGACAATGGACGGTCTGAACCCCCGGAAGGTCCTCTCCCTGCTGTTCATCATCGGCATCGCGGTGGTGTTCACGCTGCAATTCGGGCCGGGCAGCACCGGCTTCGGCGCCTCGGGTCCGGTGACGGCACCCGGCTCGGTGGCCACCGTGAACGGCAAGGAGATTCCGCTGCGCGACTTCGCCACGGCCTGGGCCCGGCAGATGAGCTTCCTGCGAGCACAGGGCAGCCCCATCCCCGAGTCCGTGGCCCGCCAGTTCGGCATGCACAACCAGGTGCTCGACAGGCTGGTGAACACGGAGTTGCTCGCCCAGGCGGCCGAGCAGCGCGGCATCACTCCTTCTGACGAGGAGCTGCGCAAGCTCATCCATCAGAACACGGACTTCCACGCCAAGGAGGGCGGGTTCGACTTCGCGCGCTACCAGCAGGTGCTGCGCGACTTCTACCGGAAGACGCCGCCGGAGTTCGAGACGGAGCTGCGCCGGCAGCTGGCCGCGCAGAAGATGATGGAGGTCGTCCGCACCAACGCCACCGTGTCCGACGACGAGGTGCGCGCGCGCTACGAGAAGGACGGCAACCAGGCCAAGGTCGTCTTCGCGCGCTTCCTTCCCACCATGTACGCGGACAAGGTCGCCGCGCCCACGCCCGCGCAGCTGACGGAGTGGAAGAAGGCGCACGAGAAGGAGATCAAGGACTACTTCGAGGCCAACCGCTTCGTGTACCAGCAGCCCGAGCGCATCCGCGCGCGCCAGGTGCTGGTGAAGCTGCCCCCGGAGGCGACCGCCGAGCAGAAGGCGGAGGCCCTCAAGAAGGCGGAGGCGCTGAAGAAGGAGATCGACGGCGGCAAGGACTTCGCGCAGGTGGCGCGTGACTCCAGCGAGGACCCGGGCAGCAAGGCGCGCGGTGGCGACCTGGGCTGGGTGGAGCGCGGCAGCTGGGAGCCGGTGCTGGCGGACGCGGCGTTCGCGCTCAAGGCGGGCGAGGTGACGGCGCCGGTGGAGACGAAGTTCGGCGTGCACCTGGTGAAGGTGGAGGAGAAGCAGGCCGCCCAGGACAAGAAGCTGGAGGAGGTCCAGGACGAGATCGCCACCACGCTCTTCAAGCAGGAGCGCGCCAAGGAGATGGCGAAGGCGGAGGCCCAGAAGGCGCTGGCCACGGTGCAGGGTGGCAAGACGCTCAAGGAGCTCTTCCCCGCGGAGAAGGAGCAGCCGGCGCTCCTGCGCTTCGAGACGGAAACCCGTCCGGAGGCGGTGGAGACCGACAGCTTCACGGCCGAGGGTGAGGCGGTGCCGCACCTGGGCCCCGCGCCCGCGCTGGTGAAGGCGGCCTTCGCGGTGAGCGCTCCCCAGGTGCTGGGCGAGGTCTTCCCGGTGGGCGAGGGCTTCGTGGTGGCGCAGGTGGTGGAGCGCCAGATGCCGGACACCGCGGGCTTCGAGCAGAAGAAGGACGCGCTGCGCGTGCAGGCCCAGCAGGCCAAGCAGATTGAAGTGACGGAGTCCTTCCTCAAGGCGCTGAAGAAGGGCGGCAACGTGGTGACCAACCCCGAGGCCATCGACTCGGTGGTCGGCGCCGGGTAAGTCACCCGCTTCAGCTGACAGTACGTGAGGGCCGGGCCGAGGGACTTCCCTCCCCGGCCCTCTCGCTTTTGCAGGGCCCGTGTTCAGCGCACCGGGAAGTCGGAGCCGCCGGAGGGCGTGTCCGGGCCCGGAGGCTCCGCGACGCAGAGGGCATCCCGGCCGCGGGCCTTGGCGCCGTACATGGCGAAGTCCGCGGAGCGGATGAGGTCCAGCGCGGAGGTGGCGTGGTCCGGATAGGTGGCCACGCCGACGCTGGCGGTGACGCGCACGTCCAGGCCGTGCTCCTGGAGGAAGGAGCGCCCGCGGAAGGCCTCACAGACCTTCTGGCCGATGTGCGCGGCGCCGTCCTGGTCCGTCTCCACCAGGAGGATGGCGAACTCGTCGCCCCCGTAGCGGAACACGGCGTCCAGCCCGTTGCGGCCCAGGGACATGAGCAGGTCGCCCACCTCCTTCAGGGTGGCGCTGCCCATGAGGTGGCCGAACCTGTCGTTGACGCTCTTGAAGTGGTCCAGGTCCAGGAACACGAGCGACAGCGGGTGGCGGAAGCGCGCCGAGCGCTTCACCTCCGTGTCCAGGAGCGCGCGCAGGTGCCGGGCGTTGTAGCAGCCGGTGTGCTCGTCCGTAATCGTGAGCTCCTGCACCCGGCGGAAGTTGCGCGCGTTCTCAATCGCGATGGCCGCGTAGTCCGCGATGGCCGTCAGCGTGGTGAGGTCGTCGTTGGAGAACGGCGGGTCCGTGGGGCCATTGACCAGCTCGATGACGCCCAGCACGTGCCCGCGCGACAGGAGCGGCACGGCGAGGATGGAGCGGGTGTGGAAGGCGGAGGCCTCGTCGAAGCGGGGCGCGAAGCTGGGATCTCCCCCCACGTCGTGCACCAGCCGGGCGACCCCGGAGGAGAACACGGCCCCGGCGATGCCCTCACCGGGGTTGAGCTGCAGGCCCTTGAGGACGCCGGCGCCCTCGCCCACCGCGATTTCGAAGTAGAGCTTCCCGGTGCGCTCGTCCTGGAGGATGAGGGACCAGTTGCGAGGCAGCAGCAGGCTGCTGACCTTCTGCATGACGAGCGCGAGCACCTCGCGCAGCTCCAGCGTGGACGTCAACGCCTTCGCCATCTCGTTGTAGGCGGCCAGTTGCTCCACCGTCCGCTTCATGGCCGACAGGAGGTCCGCGGGATTCATCCGTAGAGTCCACTCCGAGGCGCAAGTCTGCTAAGGCCTGGAGCCGTAACATGCACACGCACGCTGATCAAACGTTGCTCGTCCTGGCCTCCGGTTCTCCCCGCCGTCGGGACTTCCTGTCGCAACTGGGGCTCACTTTTACCGTCTCCGCGGCGGACATCGACGAGACGCCCCACCCAGGCGAGGAGGCGGCCGCCTACGTCCTGCGGCTGGCGCGAGAGAAGGCCCGCGTGGTGGCCGGGCGCGCCCCTGGCGCCTTCGTCCTCGCGGCGGACACCACGGTGGCGCTGGGCATGACGCTGTTGGGCAAGCCCCAGGACCCGGCCGAGGCTCGCGCCATGCTCACCCGCCTGTCCGGCAAGACGCACGATGTGTACACGGGCGTCGCGCTCGCGGGCCGGCATGAAGAGGCGCTCGCGGTCCACACGCGTGTCACCTTCCGTGAGCTGAGCGCCGGAGAAATCGACTGGTACGTGGGCACGGGCGAGCCGGTGGACCGGGCGGGCGCCTACGCCATCCAGGGCAAGGGCGGCTTCCTCGTCGCGCGCATCGAGGGCAGCCCCACCAACGTCGTCGGCCTGCCGCTGGGCGAGACGCTCGCGCTGCTGACGCGCGCCGGCGTGCCCCTGGCCTGGAAGCCCGCGCCATGAGCACGGGCCTCGCGGAGCGGCTGGCGTCGGTGAAGGCGCGCATCGCGAAGGCGTGCGAGCGCGCGGGGCGTCCGGTGGAGTCGGTGACGCTGGTGGCCGTGTCCAAGCTCAAGCCGGCGGCGCTCATCCGCGAGGCATACGCCGCGGGTCAGCGCGACTTCGGGGAGAACTACGCGCAGGAGCTGCGCGACAAGGCCCAGGAGCTGTCGGACCTGGAGGGCCTGCGCTGGCACGCCATCGGTCCCCTGCAGACGAACAAGGTGAAGTACGTGGCGAAGGTGGCCAGCGCCTTCCATGCGTTGGACCGGCTGGAGGTGGCGCGCGAGCTGTCCAAGCGGCGCGAGGGCACCTCGCCCCTGCCCTGCTACGTCGAGGTCAACGTGGGCGGGGAGTCCACCAAGTCGGGCCTGGAGCCCGCCGCCCTGCCCGACTTCCTGGGCCAGGCGCGCGCGCTGCCGGGCCTCACGCTGGTGGGGCTGATGTCGCTGCCGCCGCCCACGGACGACGTGGCCCGCGCGCGCGGTTATTTCGACGCGCTGCGCGAGCTGGCGAGGAGCCATGGCCTGCCCGGGCTGTCCATGGGCACCACGCACGACTTCGAGCTGGCCATCGAGGCGGGCGCCACGCTGGTGCGGGTGGGCACCGCCCTCTTCGGCGAGCGGGACTGAGGCCCCGCGCGCGGGTCAGATCTCCTTGAACTTCGCGCGGCCCTCCGCGCTGATCTTCACCTTGTACTCGCAGCCGCAGTAGTTGCAGCGCAGCTCGTCCCCATCCCCGAAGCCATCGTGCACGGGGTTGTTGGCGTCGCAGCCCGGACAGTCGAACTCCTTGAGGCGGCCGCCCTTGGTCGTCTCCTTGGCGTCGTCGTCGTCGAAATCGTAGTCACCGGCCATGTTCCCGCGTCTCCAGGGCAAGGGGGCGACCTCCAGCCGGGGCCGCCTTCTCTTCGGGAGGCTAGCAGCGGTGTCGGCCGGTGGACACGCCCGGCGCGCCGCAGGGCGGCCGGGTTCAGGGGGCCGGGAGGCGCCGTGGGGCCCCTCCGTGCGAGACTCCTGTCCCCTTCCGCCCCTCAGGTCGCCCCCACGACGAGGGAGCGGGCGTCCATTGAATGCCCGCCGCATAGGCACGTCGATGGGAAATGTGGAGTGGCGGGAATGGTTCGGGGGCATGGCCTGGCGAGTAGCAGGCGGGCTACTTAACTTCCTTGCGATGGAGCTCACTCGATGCGTGCGCAGTCCAATTGGGGGTTCGCGGCGGTGGTTGCGGGCCTGGTCTGGTCGGCGGCTGCCCTGGGCCAGGAGTCTTCCGCGAACCCGGCGTTCGGCCCCGGTGAGCAGGCGCAGTATCGCGTGAAGTACCTGGGCATGACAGCGGGCACCGCGCAGGTGACGGTGGGCGCGCCCATGAAGCAGTGGGGCGAGGACGTGTGGCCCATCGTCGCGGTGGCGCGCTCGGACGCGCTCATCGGCGTGTGGCCCATCAAGGACAAGTTCGTCTCCTACTGGAAGGCGGACACCCAGCGCGTGGTGGGCAGCGACTTGCACGCGGACGAGAACGGCAAGCGCCGCCGCCAGCGCATCAAGCTGCAGCCGGATGGCAAGAGTGTCTTCGTCGTCAAGCAGAAGGAGGGCGAGGCGCCGCGCGAGTCCACCGCCGAGGTGGCCGAGGGCACGCTCGACGTGACGGGGGCGACGTTCGCGCTGCGCAACCGCGAGCTCGTCGTGGGCGGCGAGTACGCCTACCCGGTGTTCACCGGCAGCAAGAGCTTCACCATGCGCGCCAAGGTGGAGTCGCGCGAGACCTTGAAGACGGAGCTGGGGACGCAGGAGGTCTTCAAGACGCGGGTGCAGGCGGAGTTCGGCGGCAGCCTGACGTCGAAGCGGGACATGTTCGTCTACCTCACCACGGACGCGCGGCATGTCCCGGTGCGAATCGAGGCGGACTTCGCGCTCGGCACGGTGGTGGCGGAAATCACCGACTACGAGCCGGGGCGGACGATGGCGGTGGCGAGCGCGGAGAGCGGTGGGTAGCACCGCTGGAGAGTGAAGGGGGCGGATGGGCGCGGGATGGGCGTGGGTGGTGATGGCGGCGCTGGCCGCCACGCCGGAGCCGAGGGTGGTGTCGCCCCTGGTCAAGGTGCGCCCGGGCTCCGCCTTCGCGTCGCGCCCCATGGCCCGCTTGAGCGTGGCCCGCGGCGAGTGCGAGGGCACGCAGGTGGTGCTGCCCGACTCGGCCCGTCGCCTGAAGGTGAAGCCGCTGCTGCTCGGCGGTCCGTCGGACGCGCTGCGCGCGGACCTCTGGCGCGTGGGCTACCTGGATGTCGAGGTGCCCTCCAACTCGGAGGGGGACGTGGGCCCGTGGCCCGATGCCCTGTTGCCGCTCGGCGCGCCCGAGCGTGACGACGCCCCACCCCGCCCCGTCGTGCTCTACGTGGAGGTCTGCGCGAAGGAGGACCAGACGCCGGGCACCTATCAGGGTCGCCTGCGCGCGAGCTTCAACAAGCTGGAGCACGTGAGCGTCCCCTTCACGGTGGAGGTGCAGCCCTTCGCGCTGCCGGCGACGTCCTCGCTCGCCACCAGCTTCGGCATCTCCCTGTACAGCATCGCCCGGGGCCACGGGCTCGCCCCCGAGTCACCGGAGGCCCGCGAGCTCTTGCGCGACTACGCGCGCGTGCTGCTGGAGCACCGCGTGAGCGCGCATGGCATGAGCATGACGCCGCCGTCCGTGCGCTTCGAGGGCGACACGCCCATCATCGACTGGAGCGACTACGACGCGGAGATGGCGCCCTTGCTCGACGGGAGCCTGCTCGCGTCGGGTGCGCGCTTCACCACGTCGGACGTGCGCGACAGCCGCAAGGCGGACACCGAGGAGCGCAAGGTCGCGTACTACCGCGCGTTCGCCGAGCACTACCGGACGAAGGGCTGGCCCGCGCAGCTCTTCTTCTACGCCAAGGACGAACCGAAGCCGGAGGACGTGCCGCTCGTGCTCGCGCAGTCGCGCCGCGTGCGCGCCGCCGGGGGCAGCCGCGTGCTCATCACCACGCCCATGGAGGAGCCGCTCGCGAGCGCCGCCGACATCCTCGCGCCCACGCTCAACTGCTTCTTCCCCCGCCCCGGCCCCCAGACCTGCCGCGCCGTGCACACCATGGCCCAGATGCGCGAGCAGCTTCCCGAAGGCACCCGTATCTGGTGGTACCAGAGCTGCAACTCGCATGGCTGTGACGGCGGCACGTCCCAGAAGCGTGCCCAGGAGAAGAGCTACAGCGGTTGGGCCTCGTACATGGTGGACCACCCCGCCGTGCTCAACCGCGCCATGGGCCTGCTCGCCTTCACGAGCGGCGTGGACGGTGAGCTCTATTTCGACACCGTCTTCGCCTACAACACCAAGCACGACGTCTGGACGGACGTGTTCGAGTTCGGCGGCAACGGCGACGGCACCCTCTTCTACCCAGGCACGCCCGGCCGCCTGGGAGGTTTCCGACACCACCCCGTGGCGTCCCTGCGCCTCAAGCACCTGCGCGACGGACTGGAGGACTACGAGTACCTCCGGCTGCTCTGCGCGCTGGGGGACGAGGCCTTCGCGAAAGACGCGGCGCGCAAGCTCGTGCGGTCCGGTTGGGACATCCGCCGGGATGCGCGAGAATGGGCGCAGGTCCGCCAGCTCGTGACGGCGAGGCTCCGGCAGCGGTGGTTGGCATCAGAATTCGCGAAGCGTCCGGGCCGTCACACGCCCAAGAGCACCCCGTAGTTTCTCTCTGGAAGGAAGAAGGATGAGCACCCTGCGCACCCTCCTGGCGACCTGCCTGATGCTGACCTCCGGCGGTGCCGCCTGGGCCCAGCTCCCCGACACCGAGGCCGACAAGCCCGAGGGCGACAAGCCCGCCGAGGCCACCGAAGCCAAGCCCGACGAAGCCCCCATCACCGTGGAGCCCTGCGCGCAGGCGCTGCCCGCGCTGCGCATGCCGCTCGCGTTCATGCCCGGCGAGGTGCTCGAGTTCGACCTGGACGCCATGGGCGCGCAGGCCGGCAAGATGACCCTGCGCGTCCAGAAGCCGCAGGACGGCCAGATTCCCGTGCTCGCGCAGGCGGAGACCAACTCCTTCTTCTCCAAGGTCCGCCGCGTGCGCGGCAGCGCCACCACCTGGCTCAACCCGCGCACGCTGCGCCCCAAGCGCTACGTCGAGGACGCCACCGAGAACGAGATGCGCCGCAAGGTGGAGGTCGCCTTCACCCACAAGGACCGCGCCATCAAGGTGGACTACCAGATCGGCCAGCGCCCCAAGGGCCAGTTCAACTACACCTACGACAAGGACGGCCTGGACGTGGCCGGCTCCATCTACCTGCTGCGTCAGCTCCCCCTCGAGGAGAACCTCTCCGTCTGCTTCGACGTGTACGGCGTGCGCCGGCTGTGGCGCATGCAGGGCCAGGTGCTCAAGAAGGAGAAGGTCACCACGCCGCTGGGACAGTTCGACGCCTGGCACCTGGTGGGCACCGCCGTCCGCCTGGACCGCCCCAAGCAGAAGCGCGAGGTGCACGTGTGGCTCTCCGACGACGCGCGCCGCCTGCCGCTCGCCGCCGTGGGCACGCTGGACCTGGGCGCCGTGCGCGCCACCCTCACCTCCGTCAGCCGCCCCGGCGAGAAGCGCCAGGAGGCCGGCCACGGCAAGGAGGAGATGAAGTGGTGAGGTCCAGCCGCTGAGAAAAGAAGACACGGCTCGAGGAGAGGCCCGGTGGACGGAGTTCCCGGGCCTTTCTCTTTGAACCGAAATTGATTCTGGTTTGCAAAATCAAAATCATGAGCGTAGGGTGCGCGCCGCTCCGATGCGCCCACGCTCTTGTCTTGTCTCGTCGTCGTTCCTGCTCTGTTCCACCCTGCTGCTCGCCACGACGGTCGCCCGTGCCCAGGATTCGGCCGGTGCTCCGGTGGTCTCCGCCGCACCGCCGAGTGATTCGCCCGAGGGGCCCGTCGCCTCGGCTCCATCGGCCGAGCAGCCCGCGCCGTCCCCCGCCGCCCAGGAGCCCGCGCCCGTCAGCGCGGCGCCCGCTCCGGCGGCCCTGAGTCGGGCGCGGCCGAACATCGACACGTTCGTCACCGCCTACGGTGAGCTGCTGTTCGGCTACCACAACTACGGGTTGAACCAGAACCGGACGGGTGGCGCGCAGCGCGACTCGCGGCTGGAGTTCGACACCACGCGCTTCGTGCTGGAGATGAAGGGCGCGCTGCCGGACTACGGGCTCGAGGTGGAAGTCGAGGTCGAGTTCGAGCACGGCGGCACCGGCACCGCGATGGAGCTCGAGTACGAGGAGTTCGGCGAGTTCGACCAGGAGCTCGACAAGGGTGGGGAGATCCTCGTCGAGGAGCTCTACATCTCGAAGAAGCTCGGCGACCACGCGGCGCTCGCGGTGGGCCGCTTCTACGTGGCGGTGGGCACGCTGAGCGAGTTCTCGCGCCCCACCGACTACCTGGGCACCCTCCGCGACGAGGCGGAGACGGGCATCATCCCCAACACGTGGGACGAGATGGGCCTGCGGCTGCGCTACAAGTTCCCCTGGGGCCTGCGGCTGACGGGACAGCTGGTCAACGGACTGGACTCCACGGGCTTCAGCTCGCAGCTATGGGCGGTGGGTGGCCACCAGCGCCGCTTCGAGGTGCAGCGCGCCACGGACATGGCCCTGGTGTTCCGCGCGGACGTCACCCACTTCGACGGGTTCATCTTCGGCGTGTCCGCCTACCACGGCGACACCACGCGCAACCGCCCCAAGGCGGACCTGGTGAAGAGCTGCGAGGAGGCGAATGATCGCGAGGTCGCCCCGTGCGGCTACGTCTCCGCGCCGCTGACGCTGCTCGACATCCACCTGTCCGTGGCCAAGGGTCCGTGGAGCGCGAAGGGCATGGTGATGTACGGCCACCTGAAGAACGCGGAGCTCGTCTCGCAGCGCAACGCGCGCCTGTCGAACCTGCTGGGCGTGATGCGCACGCCGGTGTCCGACAACGCGTTGGCCGCGTGGGGAGAGCTCGGCTACGACATCGCGTCGGTGGTGGGCCTGAGCAACTCGCACCACCTGTTCCCGTTCGTCCGCTACGACTACGTGGACACGCAGTTCAAGCCGCGCGCGGAGCTCTACGACAACCCCCGCTTCCGCCGGACCGTCTACACGGTGGGCGTGGCCTACAACCTGCTCAACACGGTGTACGCGAAGCTCGACTTCGGGCACCGCCGCATGGGCTCGGGCGCCTTCCGGCCGGAGAACACCCTGCGCCTCGCCACCGGCTTCAACTACTGACGCGGCCCTCCCCGTGTCCCCCTACCCCCAACGAAAGGTCAGTCATGAAGCGTACGTCCCTGCGTCTGGCGCTCGCGCCCGCGCTCCTCACCGGCTCGCTGTTCCTCGCGGCCTGCGGCGATGATGATTCCGACACCCCCAACGAGGGCGACTCCAAGGTCACCAGCGAGCTGGTCGTCACGTTCGCGGACAAGGTCGTGGTGCCGACCTATGCGCGGCTGGCCACGCGGCTGACGGAGCTGGACGCGGCCTGCGTCGCGCTCGCGACGGCGCCCACGACGGAGAAGCTGACGGCGGCCAAGGCGGCCTGGCGCGCGGCGCGCATCCCCTGGGAGCAGAGCGAGGGCTTCCTCTTCGGCCCCGTGGACAGCTTCGGCTATGACCCGGCGCTGGACAGCTGGCCGGTGAGCCACACCGAGCTGGACGCGGTGCTGGCCAACAACGACGCCCTCACGCAGCAGTACGTGAGCAACCTCAAGAACGAGCAGAAGGGCTTCCACACGCTGGAGTACCTCATCTTCGGCGACGGCGGCACCAAGACGGTGGCGGAGCTGACGCCCCGCCAGCTCGAGTACGTGACGGCCCTGTCCGCGGAGCTCAAGGCCGTGGGGCAGTTGCTGCACGGCGCGTGGGCGCAGGCGCACGACGGCAACCCGCCGTTCCGTGACACGCTCGCGACGGCGGGCCAGTCCGGCAACACCGCGTATCCGTCCGTGGAGGCCGCCGCGCAGGAAATCGTCGGTGGCATCACCACCATCCTGGACGAGGTCGCCAACGGGAAGATCGCCGAGCCCTACTACACGCGGGACCCGGACGTGGTGGAGAGCCAGTTCGCGTACAACTCGCTGGAGGACTTCAGCAACAACATCCGCAGCGTGGAGAACGCGTACCTGGGTCACCTGCAGGGCGAGGCCAAGACGGGCATGTCGCTGCGTGACGTGGTGGGCGTGGACAGCGCGCTCGACGCGAAGATCCGCCAGCAGATCGCCGGCTCCATCAGCGCCCTGGCCGCCGTCCGCGAGCCGTTCCGCGACTCCATCCGTGACGAGACGGAGCGCCCGAAGATCGCCGCCGCGCAGGAGGCCATCCGCGCCCTGCACGACACCTTCCAGGGCGAGGTCCTGCCCCTGCTGTCGAAGTGATGTAGGAACCCAGGCCAGGTGAACGCCATGCGACGTGCGGTGATGCTGGGAGGCCTGCTGCTGTGGTCCGCCGGTTGTGGCGAGGAGGCGCCGATGGTGCCCCCTGAGCCACCGAGAGCGGGCGGGGCCACCACCGTCGACAACCGCACGTCGCAGGCGTTCGCGCAGCCGGCCGCGAACCTGCGTCCCGAGTACGACCGGCTGCACCGTGCGGGCGACGCGGCGTTCGCGGCCATCTTCGTCCCGGCGCCCTCGCGGGTGAACCCGGGGCTCGGGCCGACGTACAACAACGTCTCCTGCAACGGCTGTCACCTGCGCAACGGGCGCGGCATGCCGGTGATGGGGGCGACGGCGCAGCGCACCCAGCTCCTCGTGCGCGTGAGCCTGCCGGAGGGCGTGCCCGACCATCCCCACGGCGCGGTGCCCGTCCCCGGACTGGGGCTCCAGGTGCGTGACCAGTCCATCTACGGCCAGGTGCCGCCGGCCTCGCTCACGCTGTCGTGGGTGGAGCGCACCGGACAGTACCCGGATGGCACGCCGTACACGCTGCGCTCGCCGAGCGTGCGCATCGTCAAGTCGGATGGCTCGGCGCTGCCGGAGGACATGATGATGTCGCTGCGGCTTCCTCCGCCCGTCTTCGGACTGGGGCTGCTGGAGGCCGTCCCCATCGAGGCGCTGCGCGCGCTCGAGGACCCGGATGACCGGGACGGTGACGGCATCTCCGGACGGATGAACGAGGTCTGGGACGTGGCGCTGCGCACGCTGTTGCCCGGGCGCTTCGGCTGGAAGGCGAACAGCCCGCACCTGCTGCAGCAGTCCGCGGAGGCGTACTTCAACGACATGGGCATCACGAGCCCGCTCTTCCCGGAGCCAGACGGGACGCACGAAATCACCGCCGACATCCTGCAGGCGGCCGTCTTCTATTCCGAGTCGCTCGGCGTCCCCGCGCGCACCGCGCTGGAGGACCCCGTCGTCCAACGCGGCGAGAAGCTGTTCCGCGCGCTGGGCTGCGAGTCCTGCCACCGCGAGACGCTGGAGACGGGCGAGGCCGCCTACGAGGAGCTCGCGTTCCAGCGCATCCATCCGTACACGGACATGCTGCTGCACGACATGGGGCCGGAGCTCGCGGACGGACGGCCGGATGGCGCGGCCACGGGCACGGAGTGGCGCACGCCGGCGCTGTGGGGCCTGGGGCTGACGCACACGGTGCTGCCCTACTCCGGCTTCCTGCACGACGGTCGCGCCCGGACGATTGAAGAGGCGGTGCTGTGGCACGGCGGCGAGGCGCTCACCGCGCGCGACGGCTTCCACCGCCTGTCCGCCGATGACCGCGCCGCGGTGCTCAAGTTCCTCGGCTCGCTCTGAGGTGAGCGCGGCGGGAGTGTCCGCTCCCGGCCTCACATCGGGAAGGAGCGCTGCTTCAGCGTCTCGAGGAGGAAGTCGCGGAAGGCAGCGACCTTGCGAGGCATGTGCCGCTCCGCGGTGGAGACGAACCACACGCTCCCCGCCGGCATGCTCCACTTCGGAAGCAGCGCGACGAGTCGCCCCTCGGCGACCTCCGGTTCCGCGAGCATCGTCGGCAGGAACCCGATGCCCGCGCCCTGACGAAGCACCTCCCGCATGAAGAACATGTCGTCGCAGACGATGGCCCCATCCTGCGGCATGACGAGCGTCTCGCCGGGCCCCACGAGCCGGAAGGGCAGGGGCGAGCGGAAGGACACCCAGGTGTGGCTGGAGAGTTCGCGAGGATGGCGCGGCATGCTCCGGCGCGCGAGATACGCCGGCGACGCATAGAGCCGCAGGGAGAGCGTCCCGAGGCGGCGGGCGCGCAGCGACGAGTCCTTCAACGGGGCGATGGCCAGTCGCAGCGCGGCATCGAAGCCCTCCGCGACCAGGTCCACGACGCGATTGTCCAGGTGCAGGTCCACCTTCACCGCGGGGTAGCGCGCCACGAAGCGGGTGATGACCTCCGCGAGCACCGTGGTCCCCCAGTCCACCACCGACGTCAGCCGCAGCACGCCCGACGGCTCCTCCTCCAGCTCGGGCAGCTCCCCCACGGACTTGCGCAGCGCGAGCAGCATCGGGGACACCCGCTCGTAGAGCGCCTGTCCCGCGGTGCTGAGCGACACCCGGCGCGTGGTGCGGTGGATGAGCTGCACACCGAGCGAGGACTCCAGGCGGGCGATGCCCCGACTCACCGACGACTTGGGCAGGCCCAGCTTCTTCGCCGCGCTGGAGAAGCTGGCGCCCTCGGCGACGGCGACGAAGAGGGTGAGCTGGTTCAGGTCCATTGTTCCTCCCGTGGAACAGTATGCTCCAGCGGGCCGCATTGTGCAGGGCGCCGGGCGGCGCTACCCATGAGCCGGAGCCAATGTCGCTCCCTCGCTCTGGAGATTCACATGACGACCACATCCCCCACCCTGCTCGTCACCGGCGCCTCCGGCCATCTGGGCCGCCGCGTCGTGGAGCTGCTCCTCGAGGCCAGGAAGGGGCCTCTCATCGTCACCACGCGCGAGCCGTCGAAGCTCGCGGACCTGGCGGCGCGCGGCGTCGTGGTGCGCAAGGCGGACTTCGATGACGCGTCGACGCTGGACGCTGCGTTCGCCGGCGCGGAGCGACTGTTGCTCGTCAGCACGGACTCGCTCGATGTTCCTGGCCGCCGAATCACCCAGCATCGCCAGGCCGTGGAGGCCGCGCGGCGCGTGGGGGTGAAGCACGTCGTGTACACGTCGCTGACGCGGCCGGAGCCCGACTCGCCCATCACGCTCGCCAAGGACCACTGGGCCACGGAGCAGGCGCTGGCGGCGAGCGGACTGGGCTTCACCGTGCTGCGCAACAACGTCTACATGGAGATGCTCTTGCACAGCCTGCCCCAGGCCGTCGCGCAGGGGCGGCTCGTCACGGCCACGGGGACAGGGGCCACGGCGTATGTCACGCGCGAGGACTGCGCCCGGGCGGCGGTGGCGGCGCTCACCTCCTCGTACGAGGGACAGCGTGTGCTGGAGATCACCGGACCGTCGGCGGTGACGCAGGCGGAGCTGGCGCGGTTCGCGGGTGAGCTGTCGGGGCGCCCCGTCGAGTCCGTCGCCGTGGACACAGCGAGCCTCGCCGCGGGCCTGGTGGCGCACGGGTTGCCCGCACCGCTGGCGGAGGCCTACGCGTCGTTCGACGCGGCGGTGGCACAGGGCCGCATGAGTGGAGTGAGCACGGCCATCGCCGACCTCACGGGGCACGCGCCCGTCGACATCCGCGACTTCCTGTCGGCCCATCGCGCGGTGTTCGCGGCGAAGGGACACTGAGGGGCGGAGGCCCCGCGGGGGTGGGAAAATTGACGGGGTGCTACGGGCCTGTAGCGTCGAGCCCATGCCCCCTCTCGCCCTCGCCGCCCCCGTGCTCTCGCGCCAGGCCGACCCGGTCCGAGTGGCGACCGAACGCCTCGCTCGCGCGCTCCCTGCTCGCACCGACGCGGCGGTGCTCGTCGACCTGCTGGAGGACGATTTGAGGGAAGGGCTGGACGCGCTCGGTGACGTCGAAGCGCACTTCCACGACGTGTTGAGCACGCTGCGCGGCGCGACGTTGTCACCGGTGAACCTCATCAACACCGGGGATGACCTTCGCGTCCTCCAGCGGCTCGACGAGCTGCACGACGTCGTCGTCCAGATTCGCAAGCGATTGGCCCAGGCAGCCGCGATGGCGCATCAGGGCGCGCCCTCGCGGGTTCGCTGACCGCGGGCAACGCCGGCACGTCCTGTGCTGAAGCGGGAGCCGTGGGTCCGCTCAACGCTCCCGCGCAGCGGAGGTGTGAGCGCCTCCATCTCATGGCTCACGCCTTCACCTGGCCGTCGAGGAGGATGCGCCCCTCTCAACGCTCCCGCGCAGCGGAGGTGTGAGCGCCTCCATCTCATGGCTCACGCCTTCACCTGGCCGTCGAGGAGGATGCGCCCCTCTCAACGCTCCCGCGCAGCGGAGGTGTGAGCACCTCCATCTCGCGGCCCACACCGTCACGTCGACGCCGAGCCGCCGCCCGCCTGCGGCACGCGGCGGATGATCGGGCCATGACAGCGCTCGCGCAGCGCCACCGCGAGCAACAAACGCTCGCGGCGCCACCGGCACGTGCCTCAATTCGCTGGAGCCGCGCCGCCTGGTGCGGACGTCGCGGGCACGGCACTGGCCGGGGCAGGCGCCGCATTGGCCGGAGCGGGTGTCGCGGGCAGCGTCGTGGCGGACCCCGCGTTCAACGGCGTGGGAGACCCGAAGAGCGGCGGTGCGGGCGCGGCATTCAGTGGCGTGGGCGTTCCGAGCAGCCCCGGCGGCGGCGAGCCCGGCGCCGCATTGAGCGGCGGCGCCGTCGCGAGGATGCCCGGACTCACCTGCGACGTGCCCAGGAACGCATCGAAGCTCGGCGTCGACACGGAGGGCACCGGCACCGAGAACGACCCCGTGGTCGCCAGGCTCGACGTCGTCCCCGAGGAGCCGAAGAACCCAGGTGCCGTCCCCACCGGCGACGCGCCCGTCGTCAGCACACCCTCCGCCGCGAGCGTCGGGCTCGTCGTCGGTGTCCCCAACGTCACCCCCGAGATGTTCACCGGCGGCTCCGCCACCACGCTCGTGGGGAAGCCGCCACTCACCACCGCGGGCGACTCGGGCGCCGTCACATCGGCCGTCCCCGTCCCCACCGTGGCGCCTCCCTGCACCACCGTGGCGCCTCCCTGCACCACCGTGCCGCCCTGCCCTCCGCCCACGAACACCCGACTGCCCCCGGGCCTCCCCACCTC